>JASFLG010000509.1:0-3564 GCA_050118205.1 Pseudomonadales bacterium | reverse complement strand
AGCGCAAGCAGATTCTGTATCTGCTCGGCCCGGTGGGCGGCGGCAAGAGCTCGCTCGCCGAGAAGCTCAAAGCCCTCATGCAGCGCATGCCGTTCTACGCGATCGCCGGATCGCCGGTCAACGAGTCTCCGCTGGGACTCTTCGATCCGGTGGAAGACGGCGCGATCCTCGCGGAGGAGTACGGGATACCGATGCGCTACCTGCGCGGGGTCATGTCACCCTGGGCCGCTAAACGGCTGAAGGAGATGGGCGGTGACATCACGCAGTTCAAGGTGGTGAAGAAGCATCCGTCGCTCCTCAATCAGGTGGCCGTCACCAAGACGGAGCCGGGCGACGAGAACAACCAGGACATCTCCGCGCTCGTCGGCAAGGTGGACATCCGCAAGCTCGAGGACTTCGAGCAGAACGACCCGGATGCGTACAGCTTCTCCGGCGGGCTCTGCAAGGCCAACCAGGGTCTGCTCGAGTTCGTCGAGATGTTCAAGGCGCCGATCAAGGTGCTTCATCCGCTGCTGACGGCGACGCAGGAAGGGAACTACAACGGCACGGAAGCCATCGGCGCCGTTCCGTTCGACGGAATCGTGCTCGCGCACTCGAACGAGTCCGAGTGGCAGACCTTCCGCAACAACAAGAACAACGAGGCGTTCATCGATCGGGTCTACATCGTGAAGGTGCCCTACTGCCTGCGCGTGACCGAGGAAGTGAAGATCTACGAGAAGCTTATCGCCGACAGCTCGCTGCACAGCGCGCCGTGCGCACCGGATACCCTGAAGATGCTGGCTCAATACTCCGTGCTCTCCCGGATCAAGGAGCCTGAGAATTCCAACATTTACTCCAAGATGCGTGTCTACGACGGCGAAAACCTGAAAGACACCGACCCCAAGGCGAAGAGCCTTCAGGAGTATCGGGACGCTGCCGGCGTGGACGAGGGCATGAGTGGTCAGTCGACCCGATTCGCATTCAAGATCCTCTCCAAGGTCTTCAACTTCGATGCGACCGAGGTGGCTGCAAATCCGGTGCACCTGATGTACGTGCTCGAGCAGCAGATCGAGCAGGAGCAGTACGACCGCGAGATGAAGGACCGCCAGCTGCGCTACATCAAGGAGTACCTGGCGCCCAAGTATGTGGAGTTCATCGGCAAGGAGATTCAGACGGCCTATCTCGAATCGTACTCGGAGTACGGCCAGAACATCTTCGACCGCTACGTGACCTACGCCGACTTCTGGATTCAGGATCAGGAATACCGTGATCCGGAAACCGGTGACATTCTCGACCGAGCTTCCTTGAACGAGGAGCTCGAGAAGATCGAGAAGCCGGCCGGGATCTCGAATCCCAAGGACTTCAGGAACGAGATCGTCAACTTCGTGCTGCGCGCGCGCGCCAATCACAACGGCAGCAACCCGTCCTGGCTGAGCTACGAGAAGCTGCGCACCGTGATCGAGAAGAAGATGTTCTCGAACACGGAGGACCTCCTGCCCGTAATCAGCTTCAATGCGAAGTCCTCCAGCGAGGAGCAGCGTAAGCACGACGACTTCGTGGCGAGGATGGTCGATCGGGGTTACACGGAGAAGCAGGTTCGGCTTCTGGCGGAATGGTATCTCCGTGTCCGCAAGTCGCAGTGATGCGGGTGTACACCGGGGAGTTACACCATGTCGTACATTGTCGATAGGCGCCTGAACGCCAAGAACAAGAGCACGGTCAACCGGCAGCGGTTTCTCGAGCGCTACAAGAAGCACATCAAGAAGGCCGTTGCCGATGCCGTGGACAGCCGCAGCATCACGGACATGGAGCGGGGCGAGGAGGTCAGCATTCCCGCGGATGATGTCTCGGAGCCCGTTCTGCATCACGGGCAGGGCGGCAGCCGCAGCGTCGTGCATCCCGGTAACAAGGAGTTCGTGCAGGGCGACCGGATCAAGCGGCCGGAAGGCGGCGCCGGTGGTGGCGGCGGCGATGGCCAGGCATCGAACGACGGCGCTGGTGAGGACGACTTCGTCTTTCAGCTGACCCAGGAAGAGTTCCTCGAGTTCCTCTTCGACGATCTGGCGCTGCCCAATCTGACCAAGCGGGCGTTGAAGGGAAATGCCAGCTACAAGTACGAGCATGCCGGCTTCATAACGGATGGCGTGCCGACCAAGCTGTCGGTGCTGCGTTCCATGAAGGCGGCCAAGGCGAGACGGATCGCGCTGACCGGTGAGTCCCGTCGGCTGCTGGAGGCTGCGCGTGCCAAGCTGGAAGAAGCCGAGGCCCGGGGCGACGAGGTAACCGGGCGACGCCTGGCTCAGGAGATCGAGGCCCTGGAGCGCCGCATCCGACGGGTACCGTTCCTGGATACCACGGATCTTCGCTACAACCTGCACCTGAAACGACCGGTTCCGACCTCCCAGGCGGTGATGTTCTGCCTGATGGACGTCTCCGGATCCATGGACCAGCAGATCAAGGACATGGCCAAGCGGTTCTACCTTCTGCTGTACATGTTCCTGAAGCGTCACTACGAACGGACCGACATCGTGTTCATCCGGCACCATACGGTGGCCAAAGAAGTGGACGAGCAGGAGTTCTTCTACTCGCGGGAGACCGGCGGGACCGTGGTCTCGAGCGCGCTCAAGCTCATGAAGGAAGTCATCGACGCCCGCTACTCGCCGAACCAGTGGAACATCTACGCCGCCCAGGCATCGGATGGCGACAACTGGAACGACGACTCCCCGATCTGCCGGGAGCTGCTCGAGAAGGAGCTTCTGCCGCTGGTGCAGTACTTCGCCTACGTGGAGATCACCAAGCGTCATCATCAGGCGCTGTGGCGCGAGTACGAACGGGTAGCCGAGCGCTTCCCGGAGATCTTTGCGCAGCGGCAGATCACCGAGGTCGGAGACATTTTCCCGGTGTTCCACGATCTGTTTCAGAAGAGGGACGTGGCATGAGCCGAAGCAAACCGATATCCGAAGGCAGCGCCTGGTCGTTCGAGCTCATCGAAGCTTACGACCGGGAGATCGGCAGGATCGCGGCAGACTTCGGGCTCGACACCTATCCCAACCAGATCGAGATCATCCGATCGGACCAGATGCTGGATGCGTACGCGTCGATCGGCATGCCGCTCGGCTACAACCACTGGTCGTTCGGCAAGCATTTCGTGGAAGTGGAGAAGGGCTATCAGAGCGGGGCGATGGGGCTCGCCTACGAGATCGTCATCAACTCCAATCCCTGCATCAGCTACCTGATGGAGGAGAACAGCATGATGATGCAGGCGCTGGTGATTGCGCACGCCTGCTACGGACACAACTCGTTTTTCAAGGGCAACTATCTGTTCCGCACCTGGACGGACGCGAGCGCCATCATCGACTATCTGCTGTTTGCGAAGAACTACATCGCGAGCTGCGAGGAGCGTTACGGCGCACGGGAGGTGGAGAGCGTGCTCGACTCCTGCCATGCGCTGATGAACTACGGGGTCGATCGCTACAAGCGCCCGTATCCCATCTCGGCCGAGGAAGAGAAACGCCGTCAGGCCGAGCGGGCGGAGTACGTTCAGCGCAATCTCAACGACCTGTGGCGAACGCTGCCCAAGGCCCG
>JASFLG010000508.1:0-3567 GCA_050118205.1 Pseudomonadales bacterium | reverse complement strand
ATGAGCGCGCGCGACGGGTCCTGCGGCGGTCGGCAGGACGAGCCCCCCTCCGGCCCCGTCACCCAGCTCCACCGGGTACCAGCCGAAAGCGTCGGGTCCATCATCGAGCCAGGTCTCGCGGCGGCGCACGCCATCGACCTGCTCGCCCCGGGTGGGGTCCGATGCGAGGATCCAGGAAGGCTGCCAGCGCCAGTCGCCGTCGCTGGCGAGCTGAAAGTGCCGACCATCCTCGAGCACCACGTTCAGCTGAACGAGAAGCTCCGGGCGGTCACCGTACTGCTGCCGGCGCCCGCTACCGGGATCTCCCGCATACCAGCCATCGGCGAGGAGCACGGCAAGGTCGTTGCCACCGGACTGGAGCAGGGATCCCACATCGTAGGTGAGATACTCGGCACGCCGATCGAAATCCACCCAGTTCGGTGCCAGCGCACCCGGGTCCAGCGCCTGGCCGTTGAGCTGAAGGGCAACCTGACCGCGCACGGCCACGTAGAGACGGGCGCGCCTGACCGGGCCGGTGAGCTCGAAGCGTCGCCCGAAGAGCGGCACGGGCACCGTCGCGACCCGCGAGCCGACCAGGCCGGCACGGATCCAGCGCCCCTGCCAGTCATCCGGTGCCAGCAGGCCCGCCTCGAACCGTGCCGGAGCGCTCCACGGCGACGGCAGGCCATCACTGTCGAAGCTGCGAACCTTCCACCAGACCGCGCGGGCCGAGACGAGCGGTTTCCCCTGATACTCGACCTGCGTGGTGTCCCGGCCTTCCACACGACCGGGATCCCACAGATCACCTTCGTTCATGGCAAGCAGGTCCGGATGCGATGCCGCCAGCAGCTGGTACGCCGTCTGCAGCTCCGCCGGCCGGTGATCGCCCACCCACCAGGAAAGCCGCGGACGGATGACGTCGATACCGATCGGATCCACGAGATACTCGCAGCGGAGCCTGACCGGTGCACCCTGCCTGCTGGACGGTTCCTGCATGCCTCCTTCTACCGATCCCCCGCCACCGATCCCCCGCCACCGATCCGCGGGCCGGGTTCAATCGCACGACCGACGCGCGCTCGTCGTTGTTCTGCGTTCGTGGTCGCTCTGAAAGCGTTGTTGTTCTCAAGGAACGCTCCGCCCGCCGACGGACTCTGTCCACCGGCGTCAGAGCGGAATCAAGTTTGCGCCAGAAACCTTCTGGTGGCCAGAACCACTTCCTCGAGCTGGTCGTGATGGACCCAGTGGCCCGCGTCCGCGATGTCCTCGAGTCGGCCATGCCGGAAGTGCTCGAGAGTGCCGTTCTGACCGGTACGGTGCGGAAAACCTTCGCGAGCGTTGATGATCAGTGTCGGGGAGTCGATCTCCCGCCAGATGGCTATCGTGTCATCGGACGGTATCCGGTAAGCCGGAAATGCGTGCGTGTAGTTGTCATACTTCCAGCTGAAGGTGCCGTCCTCGTTCTGGTTGCTGCCGTGGATCGTCAGGTGCCGCGCCTGCTCCTCCGAGAGATGTGCGTTTGCCGAACGCATCCTCGCATAGGCGTCCTCCAGCGTCGGGTAACGTTTCGCGTGGCGCCCTGCGAGCGCCCTGGTGTTGTCCACCCACCCCCGGATCCGGTCCGCAGCGCTGGTCGCCTCGAACATCCCGGGCCACAGCCCGACACCCTCCAGCAGAACAAGCCTGTCGACGTCGGCCGGATACAGGCCCGCGTAGAGCGCTGCCAGGGTGCCGCCCATGGAGTGGCCGACCACCACCGCCGGTGCGAGCTCTCTTTGCCTGACCAGCTGCGCCAGATCGTAGACGTAGTCCACCGGATGGTAGCTGGAGCCGCGAACCCACTCCGAGTCACCGTGCCCCCGGAGATCGGGCGCCACGATGTGGTAGTCGTCCGCGAACTGCTCGGCGAACCAGTCCCAGGTGTGGCAGTGGTCGTGCGACCCGTGCACGAGGAGCATGTTCGGTGCGTCCTCGTTGCCCCAGTCGAGGTAGTGCAGACGCAGACGCTGCGAGAAATAGCTGTGCGAGGTCGGCTTCCTGTTCATCATGCTCCCTGATCGTCGGCGTACAGTTGGCCGAGCAGCTGTGGCTCCAGACGAAGAAACGCCGCCTGGATGTGCTCGGACACGGAACGAATGCGGGCGACGCCGCGGAGCTCCGGAGGAAACAGCAGCCAGATCGGCTGCGCCTCCAGCGGTTCCAGGTCGCCTACCCGCGCAAGCCTCTCATCCGTATCGCCGAGCGCGCAAGGCAGCAGGGTGATACCCATGTCCGCCACCACGGCGGCCTGCTGCAGGAGCACGCTGCTGCAGCGCACACCGAGCGGCACCCGGTCGAAGTAGCGATGCCGGAACAGGGGCGCGCGTTCGCTCTCCACGCTCGAGTCAATCCAGATCGCCCCTTCCGGATCGTCGATGGGGTCGTGGCTGGCCAGATAGCGACGGCTTCCGTAAACGCCGAGACGCGAGTAGCCGAGCTGCCGGCCAACCAGCTCCTCGGGCGGATGGTCGGTGACCTGAATGGCGACATCCGCCTCGCCGCGCGACAGATCCATTCGACGGTAGCCCGGAATGAACTCCAGACGCACCTGCGGGTGCCTCTCGCTGTAGGCGGCGAACTCCGCCATCAGGGTGATGGCCATCACGTCGGGCAGGGTGATCCGTACGGTGCCGGCCAGCTCGCCGTCCGCACCGGCGACCTGAGCATCGAGGTCACCGAGCCCGGCCGCCAGGGGTTCGAGCCGGGCGCGCAGCGCGTCACCATCCGGCGTCAGCTGTAATCCGGCATGGCCGCGCACGAACAGCTTCCGTCCCAGCCGGCTCTCCAGTCCATCGAGGCGCCGCGTCACCGTCGACGGGTTCACCCCGAGCTGATCGGCGCTGGCGCGTACCGAGCCGCTCTGGACCAGGCTGGCGAAAAATCGATAATCGTCCCAGTTAGCCAAATCGTGCAACGCGGGCAAAGATGTGTTGCAATTATGCAACACTCCGTTGCGTTACCATAGGTTGCACTTCGTGTTACTTAAGGTAACATCGCATCCAGATTTGCTGAGGGATACCCGAAACCTCCCTCCCCTCCCCTCCCTTCGGGTATCCCTCCAATCTACCCCTCCCTGTACCAGTAGGCAGGGTTAGCGATCTCCCGATCGCTAACCCTGCCACGTTTTTGCGGTCAAACTCCCTGACGCGCCGACGCGCAACTAGGCAAATTTTTTGCTCCTCTGCCGCCGGTAGGCGTAAGATCGATCACGAGCTTCCATTGGGGGGAATGAACGATGGATTTCGCGCAATATGCAGCATTGGGTGGGCTGGAAAGGCTCACCATCGTGGCCGGCGCCATCATCGTCGGCTACTGGGGCTACCGTCTGTACGCTGCCGAGAAGAAGGCGGGCCTGGTTTTCATGGGGCTGGCCGTGGTGGTCCTCGGCGCCGCCCTGGTCACCGGCGCGAGCCATATGCGCAGTGTGGGCGAGAGCTATCAGCTCGCCAGCGCAACCAGGGAGACCCCCGTCGCGCCGCCTGCTGTAGAACCCGTGGTAGCGGAGATGCCGGCCGCCGCGCCGGAATCCGAGAAGGCCGCACCGAGGGCAGC
>JASFLG010000507.1:0-3583 GCA_050118205.1 Pseudomonadales bacterium | reverse complement strand
GCTGAGCAGGATCGCGGCGAGCAACGCCATACGGGTGCAGGTTCGGACGGGTCCTGTCTCTTGCATGGAAACCTCCGCTGTTTCTCGCGCGGGCACGGCGCATCCGTGCGGCGCATTTGCCTGACAAGAGGGAGCACGACGATAGCGCATGCCCGGGGGCGGTTCCGGACCAGCGTCACATCCCGGTTGTGCGCCGATAGCCGTTCGGGCGGCTCACGCGTTCGGTGCGTCAGGGAAGAAGCAGCCGGGGCAGTTTGCCGCGGCCGCTGCGGCCCGGTCGGCATCCCGCTCGTACTGGGGCTCGTCGGTGCGTGGTGTGCGATCGTCGCTGTGCCGTCCGGCCGGATCGGGCCGCATGACCCGATCCTTCCAGTCGTCGGTGTCCGCCCAGCGGTACGGCAGGATGCGCACGGTGCCGGGGATCTGGATGGAGTCGAGGGCGCTCAGCGTGTCGATCATGATTCTGCGCTGCCCGGCTCTATCACCGGCGCGACCGGCCGTGTGGCCGAGCGGATAATCGAGGAAGACGGCCCTGGGGGGATTCACCGCGCGGGTGATCGACAGTGCCGAGGACATGCAGATGGTGGGGATGCCCCGGCGCTCCACCTCTCTGGCGATCAGCCCGACGGACTGATGGCAGACGGGTCAGGCAGGCACCATGATCGCGACGTCCACCTCCTCCCGGATCAGGCGCTCACCCAGTGCGGGGGCCAACACCTCGCGAACCCTGCGCGCGGAGTAGATGCCACCCATGAACGTGTAGGCATGGCGGGCCAGCGCGGCGATGCGCCCGTTTCCCGCCAGGTCTTTCAGCGTCTGATAGGGGAAGACGACGTTGATGTCACGCCTGGCGTCGGTGGTGTCGTAGGCGAAATGGGACACCCTGAGCTCGGCCGGGGGCGTATTGACGTCGATGGCACGGAAGCTGACGTCGTCCTTGAAGTGGAACGCCCGCTGGCCGACGCGGTAGATGCCCCCGGAGGCGAGCAGAGCCACCGTGCATTCCGTCAGGGGGCGCGCCAGAGGGGTGAACGGCGGCGGGTCGGGATTCTCTACCCACCGGTAGGCCGGGTAGCCGAGCCCCTCGTACTGCTCGCGAGTGCGTTCGATGTAGTCGATGGGCTCGGCCACTTCAGCCGGTCCAACCCGGACCCTGGCTCGGTAAAGTGGCCCCGTTGATTTCGAGCGTCACCCGGTCTGTGTAGAAGGCGACGTGATCGGCGAGCGGCAGGCACTCGGTGTACGGCTCGAGGTACCCCCACAGCACGTTTTCCAGAACCCCGTTGCCGGTCTGCACGTTCCAGTAGCTGGCGTGACCTTTGAACGGACAGTAGGAGGTGTGGGTGGTACGCGAGATCTGGCCGTCGGCGACGTCGGCCAGGGGCACGTACCAGACCGGATGGTGACGGGTCTCCGTGACCTTCAGCGGTTGCCGGGTATCCGCGATGACCGTGTCTCCGGCGAGCACACGCACGTGGTCGTCGGTCGGGGTGATCCGTACCTCGTAGTCGGGATGCTTGCTGAATCCGGGCGCGGGCTCACTCATCTCCCTTCTCCTCACGGACCCGCCTCCTGACGGACCCCTCCTGGCGTGCTCCGCGGTCGGGTAATCCTGCCCGGCCGTGGTCTTACGGCCTGGATACGTTAGGGGCTTGGTGGGATTTGAGCAAGCGTCGCAGAGATCAGGCGGCCGCGACGCCGAGCTCGCCTGCCAGATGCTCGTCAATGAGTTGCTGAGCGGTTTCCCGGCAGCAGCCGCAGCCGGTACCGAGCCCCCAGCGCTCCGCCAGGTGGGAGAGGTGAACGGCGCCGTCTTCCACCGCTTCGCGGATCTCGCTGTCGGTGACGGCCTTGCAGAGACATACGTACATGGCTGGAATCCGAACGCCCGTTGACTGGCACTGATCGGTATTTAAATGCAAATCGTTCTCGATTGCAAATGGTGATCCATCTCGATTGCGGTTGCTGCCAATTCCCGGCTGGAAACGGGATTTATTTGTATTTCAATGGGTTAGGGGAGATTTTGTTGCCATGGCGGCTTTTTTTGGGCATGGTCGGTCTGACACGAACGGAAAGGAACCCCCATGCAGCCCAACGACCGCGAAGTCATCGCTCACCTGAACCGGGCCCTGCGGAACGAGCTGACCGCCATCAACCAGTACTTTCTGCACTCGCGGATGATCAGGAACTGGGGGCTCGGGGAGCTGGCAGAGCATGAGTACGAAGAGTCGATCGACGAGATGAAGCACGCGGATGCGCTCATCGAACGTATTCTGTTCCTGGAAGGCCTGCCGAACCTGCAGGACCTCGGCAAGCTGTACGTGGGTCAGGATCTCAAGGAAGTGCTCGAGTGCGATCTGAAGCTCGAGATGGAGGCGGTGCCGGATCTCCGCGAGTCCATTGCGTTCTGCGAGAACGCGAACGATTACGTGAGCCGGGAGCTGTTCACGCGGATTCTCGCCTCGGAGGAAGAGCACATCGACTGGCTGGAAACGCAGCTCGACCTGATCGGCAAGGTGGGCATCGAGCGCTACACGCAGCGCCACATTCACGGCTGATCATGCCGTGCCCGGTCAGGCAGGGCGCGGGGTGACGATCGGGTAGCGGCGCGGAAAGCGCTCGAAGAGCCCGGCGAGGGTTGCGAGCGCCCCGGCATCGCCTTCGATCCGCAGGCGCTCTGCCTCGATCAGTGCCGTCGCATCCTCGAGCCCGGCCATCAGCAGCTTGAAATCGCTGGCGCCTGTGACGAGCGTGGCATCCGCGTCTTCCCGACGCCGCTCCGGAAAAGCATTCAGGACGCCATTGCCGATGGTCAGAAGCCACGGCTCGGCGTCCGTGAACGCCAGGTTCACCGCGAGCTCCACCTCGGCGGCGCGGGGGCCGTTCAGACGAACAGCCATGGTCCTGAACAGGTTTTTCAGCGGCATGGAACGCACGACGTCGCGGCTCGGCGCATAGGCGCTCTCCGACTCGACCGGTTTGCGCAGCTCGAGGGCGCCCGTCAGATAGAAGTTGCGCCATACGGCGGACTCCGCCTGATAACCGAGCTGTTCCAGCGCGTCGGCGAGCAGCGCGCGGGCCGGTGCGTGATCCGGTTCGCTCATGATCACGTGATTCAGCACCTCGGCCACCCAGCGGTAATCGCCTTCCTCGAACGATGCGGATGCCTTCTCCACCACGGCATCGGCGCCCCCCATGAAGCTCACGTAGCGGGCGCCGGCCGCGCTCGGCGGGTGGCGGGCGATATTCGCCGGGTTGCCATCGAAGAAGCCCAGATACTTCACGTACACGGCCTTGGCGTTGTGATGCACGGTGCCGTAGTAGCCACGGTTGGAGAAACTGTTGCCGAGGCTGTCCGGCAGGGTCAGCTGTTCGGCGATCTCCTCCGGGTTGAATCCCTGGTTGGCCAGGTGCAGGACCTGATCGTGGATGTACTTGTACAGGTCGCGCTGCGAACACAGGTACGTGAGCGCCTCCTCCCGCCCCCAGATGGGCCAGTGGTGGCTGGCGAACTGGATCTCCAGATCGTCACCGTAACGGTCGATGGCCTCGTTGATCTGCTCGCTCCAGGCCAGCGCGTCAC
>JASFLG010000506.1:0-3588 GCA_050118205.1 Pseudomonadales bacterium | reverse complement strand
CCGTTGAGGTACTCGTTGCCGGCAGTGACGCTGTTGCCGCGTGGGTCGCCGTCGTACGGCACGGGTTTGCCTTTGAGTGTGGACAGGTCGTAGTACCCGGCCCCGACGATCAGCTGCCGGTCCTCACCCATCGGCGCGGCCCAGCGTGCCTGGCCGCCGAAGATCACGTTGTCGCTGCCGGAGGACTCGGTGACCCAGTTCATCAGCCCAGTGAGCGTGAGACCGCCGGCCGCATAGTTGACATTCATGCCTTCCGGTCGCAGGTCGCTGTCCCAGATCAGTCCGTTACCCTCCGGTCGGAACAGAGGGTTCTTGTACTTGCCGCCAGTGACATTCAGGCCGTCCACGGGGGTATCCCAGGAGAAATATGCCAGGTCCAGAGCGATGGGTTTTTTCGTGAACGATTCGCCCAAGGTCTGGTTGGCGCTGGTCGGACTGTCACCGCCGGTCGCCAGGCCGAGGCCCACATCGACCGAGTCCGTGACCTTCGCCGTCAGTGCGGGCCGGGCCCGTATCCGGTTCCGGTGGCGCGTGTCACTGGAGGCCGCGTCGATGCTCTCGTGCCGGTAACGGAAGTCACCGGAGAGCTTGATGCGGTCGGTCCAGCCCGGGCTCGATGCCCTCGAGGTGGCAACCGGCGTGCGGTACTCCTCGATGGGCACCTGTCGCCGTTCCTCCAGGGCATCCAGACGGGCGGTCAGCGCTGCAACCTGCGCTTGCAGCGCGGCAATGGTCTCTTCGTCTGCCGTGGCGCCTGACGCCATCGGTGTGGTCATGAGTACGGACAGGCCGAGAAGGAGCCGGCGGCTCACGTCGAACCATGGTGGCATTTGGATTCTCCCGTCTTTTCGAGGATTGATTACGGTTTTGTGTCTTGCCGCGACAAGGCGGACGCATTGTGTGACAGAAACATGTCACTAATGTGACAGGGAAGGGCCACACCAACGGTTCGAGCGGCCTGGATGACGGCTGTGTGAACATCGGACACCCGTGGGCCGCCAATATGACGGAGGCGGATGAGGCCTGCAGGCTTGCTCGTGGCGATCGTGGGCGGGTAGGCTGCGGTCTTTCCTTTCGGGCAGGGGCGAGGTCCTATGCAGAACCCGAGGCAATATCCCATTCACGGCACGGTCGCGGCAGGCTTCGAGCCGGTACGCGAGGTCTTCGAACGGAACTTCACGGACGACGTCGACGTTGGCGCCAGCGTCTGCATCGTGCACGACGGCGAGACGCTGGTGGATCTCTGGGGCGGCTACCGGGACGCCGCCGGCGAAACGCCGTGGACGTCAGACACCCTGGTGAATGTCTATTCCACCACCAAGGGCATTGCCGCCATCGCCTTCGCGACGCTGGTCGAGGAGGGCCTGCTGGACTACTCGGACCCGGTCCGCGATTACTGGCCGGAGCTCGAAGCGACCCGCGACGGCCTGAGCGTAGGTGACCTGCTGGCGCACAAGGGCGGTCTCTGCGGCGTGGACGCGCCGCTGGCGGTTGCCGACCTGTACAACTGGCCCAAGATGGTGCGCCTGCTCGAGAAGCAGAAGCCGCACTGGACACCGGGGACGGCGGCCGGCTACCACGCCATCACCTGGGGTTACCTTCCGGGCGAGCTGGCGCGCCGGCTCACCGGCAAGACGCTCGGCGAGCTCATCCGGGAGCGACTGGCACAACCCTTCGAGGCCGAGTTTCATCTGGGTCTACCGCCCGAGCTGGCGGACCGGGTGGCGCCCATGATCGGTCCGAACCGCGCCCGCAAGCAGCCGGACCTGGCAAGCCTGGCGGGACTCGAGATGCCGGCGCTCTATCCGATCGCGCTGCAGAACCCGGTGATCCGGCCATTTCAGGACGCCTCCAGCGCTGCCTGGCAGCAGGCGGAGATCGCGGCCGCGAACGGGCAGGCCAACGCCCGGGGCATCGCCCGCATCTACGCCGCGGCGCTCGATACGAACAGCGGGCCCGTTGGCCCCCGCACGGCGGCGGCTCTGGTCGAGGAGCGGGTCGGAATGGCGGACGATCTGGTGCTCGGGCGCCCGATGCGACGCGGCGCCGGCGTGATTCTCAACACCGCGCAGATGTATGGTCCCGGCGAGCGCTCCTGGGGGCATTCCGGCGCCGGCGGCAGCATCGGTTTTGCCGATCCGGACAACCGCGTCGCCTTCGGCTACGCCATGAACCAGATGCAGAACAACATCGACGACGACACCCGTGGCGGGCGACTGCTGCGCGCGTTCTACGCGTGCCTCGAGGCGGGCTGAAAGCAGACGGCCTGCGTCAGACACACGCCCGGAAGAAAGGGCACCCGAAGGTGCCCTGACTGAGCGCCGGCGGGCCGGCTCAATAGGTGCGCAGGGAATAGCCCTGGGAGATCATGCAGTCGCGATAGGCCTGAAACGACGTGCTGTTAGGGTCGAGCTTACCTTCCGCATCAACCTTGGTCTTCTGCTCGCAGGCGGCGTTGTCCGCGTTGTACTGCTTGCTAGACGCGGTGGACTCCCAGTAGTGGGTCGCCGCGGTCTGGGTCTGCCCGGTCTGCGTGTGCTGGGAGCTGGCTGCGCAGCCGCCCAGAGCGAGTGGCAGGGCGGATGCGAGAGCAACGAGCATCGTGAATCTGTTCATAACCTGGCCCTCTTCCGTACCGGCCCCGAACGAGGGTAGGGGGTCCGGCGCTTTCGCATTGTTGCTGTTGTCGCTCGCCGCCTCGGACGCGTGGGCACCCGATGCGCGATTCTGCGGTATGTTAGCCAGGAACCGGAGGCCCCTCTACCACATCAGCGTGACAATTATATGACACTGGAGACGGTTTTTTCGGCCGCCATGCGCTGGTGCAGGCGACGGAATCCGACCCAGGATATGGCGCTCAGCACGGCCGCCAGCAGGAACAGTTGAGCGCCGATCCCTGGCAGGTCCGCAATGCCGACGTAGAGCAGCATGCCCAGAAACGGCATGGTCGCCCCACGCACGCCGGTCAGGGTCACGTGGATGCCCATGTAGGTGGACAGCGACTTCTGATCCGCGAAGTCGTTGTGTCCAAGCTGCCAGGCCAGCGAACCGCCGCCGCGCGCGATACCCAGCACCAGCCGGCTGGCACCGATCCACCAGAGAGAGCCGGTGAGCGCCCCGACCCACAACAGGAGCTGGCTCAGGATCCACAGCACGCTCTGCCGGGCGCGGAACTCCGCCACGTGCACCCGATCGAGATAGCTGGCCCACAACGGCAGGGTCACGACGCTCACCGCGAACGGAATCACCGTGGTCAGCGCGATGGACTCCGTGTAACCGGCCCCGAGCTGCCGGGTGATCAGGTACACGAGCGGCGCCTCTATGATCATGTTCGCAGCGCCGGCGGTGAACTGATAGATCTGATAGCGGGCGTAGTGCCGGTCGTGCCGAAGCACCTCGAGAAATCCCATGTGTGCCTCGGTGTGCTGCTCGCGGCTGGCCCGGCGTTCCAGCACGCGGTGGCGCGCTTCGCCGATCACGTTCACGCGACTGAAGAAGTAGACACCGAGGACGCCGAACACCGCGCCGGCGACGTAGACCCAGCGGAAGCTCCCCGGGTTCTGATCGAGCAGCGGACCGACCACGCTC
>JASFLG010000505.1:0-3592 GCA_050118205.1 Pseudomonadales bacterium | reverse complement strand
ACATCAGCATGGCGATTACTGCCGGGGGACAGGTGGCCCGAGCGGCGAGGCAGGACCGCATGCTCGCCGAGGCGGCGATCCGCACCACCGATGGCGGCACGTCCGCGGATCCGGCGGCGCTGGCTGCGGGCGGTGCCATCATGCCACTGGGTGGCGCCGGTCACGGTCACAAGGGACACGCTCTCACCATCATGACCGAGGTGCTGACCCAGGCGCTCGGGGGGCATGGCCGCGCTGCCACCAGCGGCTCCAGCGAGGAGAACAGCGTTTTTCTGCTGGTCATGGATCCCGAGGCATTTGGCGAGCGACGGGACTATGAGCGGGAAGTGAATCATCTGGTGGCGATGATCGAATCCAGTCCACCGGACGATCCTGAGCGACCGGTTCGGGTGCCGGGCCGGCGCGCCTGGCGGGAGCGCGCTCGGCTGCTCCACGAGGGAATGGTGACGCTCGATGCGGGGGTAGTGAGCGATCTTGCGCCGTTCGCGCGCGACGCCGGCCTGGTGCTACCGTCCCCGCTGGACGAGGAGCCCGGAGCCGGCCGCTGAGCAGGAGATAGAATGCGATTCTGGCCGATGCCCCTGTCAGCGTGCGGCGGCTGCCGCGAGGGCATCCCGGAACTGGCGCAGCTGGCGGTCCTCCGGTCGGAGGGAGATAAGTCGGTCCACGAGAGGAAGCGCCTCCGAGTAGCGTCCCTGATCCCGCAGCATGCTCGCCGTAGCGAGCAGCAGGCGCTCGTCGTCTGGCCACCGTTCGAGCAGGTCCGTGAGGACGCGCACGGCACTTTTCCCATCGCCGCTGTCGTTCAGTGCGATTGCCCACGCATAGCCGAAACGGGTCTGGTCGGGGGCGGCCTCGGCAGCGCGCTGAAAGTAGGGCAGGCCCTCGGGAAGACGTCCCTGGCGGGCGAGCCATAAGGCATACGCGTAGGGCACCTCGGGCTGGTCCGGGGCCAGGGCGAGCGCGCGCTCGAGCAGCTCGCCAGCCTCGGCTTCCCGCCCGGTGACCCGGTAGACGTCGGCCAGGTTGGTCAGCCCCGGCACCCAGCTCGGTTGCTGGCGCAGCGCCTCCTCGAGGTCGGCCTCGGCCTTCTGCGGCTGGCCGAGCAGCATGTGCGCGCTGGCGAGGTTGGTGAGCGTCTCGGGAAAGTCGAGATTCAGCGTCTGTTCCGCTTCCCAGGCTGTCAGATACGGCGCCAGACGGCTGCGGAACGCCGGGTCTGCGGCCAGGGTGGGCAGCAGCGCGCTGACGGTTTCGGAGCGGACGGCGCGCAGCTCGTCGTCCAGAAGCGGCGCGAGCAGCCGCCAGCGCGTCTGTGGGTTCAGGCTCTGCGCGGCGCGCGGCGCCGCCAGGCGGAGCAGGGGACCTCCGTTCCTGGCCTCGCGGATCGCGTCCAGGGTGTGTCCCCGATCGTAGGCCCCCAGGCGGGCGAGGGCCGAGGCGCGCACCATGATGGGCTGGGCCGGATCCCCGACCAGGGCCGCGAGGGCGGCGTCGGCACCGGGCTCGGCGGCATCGGCGGCGGCAAAGGCGCCGGCAAAGTGCCGGGGGCGATCCTCGCCGAAGTGGCCGCGGATCACGCCGGCGGCCCACGCGGCCGTCCGGTCGGCATGACAGCCCGTGCAGGGCTCGGGCACGCCCAGAGTGACCGCCAGGTCCGGCCGTGGAATGCGGAAGCTGTGGTCGCGACGGTCGTCGACCTTCATGTAGGTCTTGCTCGGCATGTGGCAGGCAACGCATTCGGCGCCCGGCGAGCCCGGTGGGTGAAAGTGGTGCTCGGACGTGTCGTAGCGCCCGGCAGCTGCCGCGAAACCGGCAGCCGGCGCCTGCTGGTGACAGAGCGTGCAGGTCTCGTTGCCGGGGCGCTTGAGCGTGGCACCGTGCGCATCGTGGCAGTTGCTGCAGGTGACTCCAGCGAGATGCATACGGCTCTGCAGAAAGGAGCCGTAGACGTATACCTCGTCGTCGATCTGCCCGTCCACGTGATAGAGCTCCGGTGAGAGCAGGCGCGGCAGGTAGTAGTCGAGATACGCACGCTCCGGCACGAAGCCCTCGGCGAGCTGGGAGCGACGGGAGTGACATGGCGCGCAGGCGTTGATCTGGGTGGCCTGTGTGTCCAGCGGCATGAGCGGGGCACCTGCCGGATCCGCCACGTGCAGCGAGCCGGGTCCGTGGCATGCCTCACAGCCCACGTCCTCCACGGCCCAGGTGGTCGAGTAGCGCATGGTCTGGGGGTCGTAACCTTTGCGCACGCCGGTTGAGTGGCAATCGGCGCACTGGCTGTTCCAGCGGTTGGCGCGACCGGTCCAGTGCATGGGATCGCCCGGCGGGTAGTCGTCCTCCTGCAGATGAAACCAGCGTTGACCGCCGGAATCCGCCGGCCGGCTGTCCCAGGCCACCGGATAGGTCTGCAGGGCGCCAAGCTCGAAAGGAATGACGTACTGCTGCAGCGGCGTCACGCCGAACGTGTACAGCACGACCCGCGGGGCCTCACCGCTGGACGGCGCGATCCGGTATTCCTGATCGTCGAGAGAGAAGCGCGTGCCGTCGAACTCGTCGGGAAAGTGCCCGAGCACGGTCTCGGCGGTCGCCGTCTGCAGCGCCAGGTCGTGGTGCGACCCCTGCCAGTTGCGGGTTTCGGCCGCGTGGCAGGCGGCACAGCCTTCGCTTCCCACGTAGCCGGCGGCAGGCCTCGGGGCGCTCGTGCTGCTGACGGTCGGTGTCGAGGAGGGCGCCGGGCTGTCGTCTCGACCACAGCCGGCGGCCATGGCGCACAGGGTGAGCGGCAGGAGGATGCGCAGGGTGAGCGTCATGCCGGCAAGCTTGCCAGGGTGCTGACTTTTTGCACACACGGAGGTGGTGCGACAATGACCCATCGACAGCCATCGGAAGCATGCCAGTGGGCGACCTCGAAGGGGATTTTGCTGCGCTCGCCGCCGACGTTCGTGCGCTCCTCGGTCTGCTCCATGAAGCCGAGGAGACGTTCTGGATGAACACCATTGCGCGCGGGTTGCGCCAGATCGAGGCACACGAGCTGGCCGGAGCGACCTACATTCTCGGCTGCTTCGGGGGCGTGGATACGTTCTCGGATCTGGTGATCGGCCGGCAGTGGTCGCGCTCGGATCCCCTCAGGTTCCGGAACCTGAACGCCCGTCTGGGGCATCTGCGCACCCGAACGTTCGAGTCGGCTAATGCCATAGCGGCCAGACGCCACTGGTAACGTACGACCGCTGGCGTCAGGAAACGGGATCGAGGCGCACGAAGTAGCGCGGCGGAAAGCCGGTCAGGAACCGTACCACGAATGGCAGGGGCTGCACCTCGTTGTTCAGCTTGTCGTGCTCCGCGTCGCTCACGGCGACGGCCTCATAGTCTCCGGTCTCGCCGTTGTAGGACACCCGGACCTGAGGGTGTGCCTTTACGGCACGGAACCAGGCCCGGGGCCAGTGGTTCGCCGCGACGTAAAGATGACCGTCGCTCTCGATGGCGGCCAGCACCCGATCGTTTTCCTGCCCGTCTGCGTCCGTGGTGGTAATGACCAGGGTCGACTCGTACGTCGGCTGAAAGTAGCCGATGAGCGACTCGAAAAGGACCA
>JASFLG010000504.1:0-3594 GCA_050118205.1 Pseudomonadales bacterium | reverse complement strand
CGTCGTCTGCGTGGCGCTGCAGATGCTGGTCACCGTGGCGTATCGCGTGGCCATGCGCCGGATCGGGGTGAATGCAGCCTTCGATCTGCGCAACAGGCTCTATGAGCACCTGCAGCTCCAGGGGCCCGAATTCTACTCACGCTTCACCATCGGCGACCTGATGGCGCGGGCGATCAACGACATTCAGCTCTGCCGCGAGATCCTGGCGGGCGCGATTCGCATGACGCTGATTCTGGTGCTGACCGCGGTGGTCGGCCTGGCGTTCATGTTCAGCCTCTCGGCATCGCTCACCATCGCCATCCTCCTGCCCATGCCGATCATCGGCTTCATCGCCTATCTTTACTCGAAGCGCATCTACGCCCAGAGCCACCGGGTGCAGGAAGGGTTCGCGGGGCTGTCCACCTTCGTTCAGGAGAACCTCAACGGCATCCGCACCGTGCAGGCCATGGCCCAGGAGGAGCGTGAGATCGAGCGGTTTGCCGGCGTGAATCAGGACTTCGCGGACCGGAACCTGAGGCTGTTCACCACGACATCTTTCCTCGGTGCGTTGATGCCCGTGCTCGCCGCGGCCGGCACGCTCATCATCATCGGCTATGGCAGCGCGCTCCTCGAGCGCGGTGACATCACCATCGGCACCTTCGCCGCCTTCTTCTCCTATCTGGCTCTGGTGCTCTGGCCGGTTCGTGAGGCGGGCTCGCTGGTCACCCAGTGGCAGCGCGGCGCCTCGGGCACGGCCAGGCTCTTCGAGATCCTGGACTATGCGCCGGAGATCGAGGACCGTCCGTCCAACGAGTTCCCCGACCTGACGGGCAGAATCTCGGTGCGCCACCTCTCCTACCGCTACGAAGGCAAGGAGAAGTACGCGCTGAAGGACGTGACCTTCGAGGTGGCCCAGGGCGAAACCATCGCCCTGATCGGCCGGGTGGGGTCCGGCAAATCCACGCTGCTGCGGTTGTTCGTGCGGCTGCTCGATCCGACCGACGGCGAGATCCTCCTGGACGGGCATCCCATCTCCGGGTTTCCGCTCAAGTTCCTGCGCGAGCGGGTCTGTCTGGTGCTGCAGGATCCCTTCCTGTTCGCCGACAGCCTCGGCGACAATATTGCCTACGACGATCCGGAGCGGGATCGCGAGGAGATCCTGGAGGTCGCACGGGCGGCGGCACTCACCGAGACCATCGAGGGATTCCCGGAGGGGCTCAATACCGTTCTCGGCGAGCGCGGCGTGACCCTCTCGGGCGGCCAGAAACAGCGGACGGCGCTCGCCCGGGGGCTGATCCGCCGAACGCCGCTGCTGATCCTGGACGACTGCTTCTCGGCGGTGGACACGGAAACGGAGGAGAAGATCCTGTCCGGGCTCAAACGGCTGCGCAGCGATCATACGACGCTGCTCGTCTCGCACCGGGTCTCCACGGCCCGGCATGCGGATCGGATCATCGTCCTGGAGGCCGGGCGGATCGTCGAGATGGGCAGTCACCGGGAGCTGCTCGAGCAGGACGGTGTCTATGCCGAGCTCGAGCGCTCACAGCGCAACCGGCTGCGCCCGGCCACCGCGCCGCAACCGGAGGCGGCCTCCTCGTGAATACGGCAACCGATCCGACCCAGGACGAGCCGCTCGATCATTCCATCTTCGAGGCCGACATCGAAGGCCAGGCGATGAACATGCAGTATCTGAAACGGATACTGTCCTGGGCACGGCCTCATCGGGCGCTGGCGGGTTTGAGCGTGCTGCTCGTGCTGGGCGCTGCCACGCTCGCGGTGCTGCAGCCGGTCGTGGTGACCCGGGTCGTCATCGACGGCGTGATCATGAACGAGCCGGACGCCCTGCTGCCGGATTTCGGGATGAACGCGTTGAACGCGGCGGTGGCGGGCTTCACCGGTCTCTCCCCGCTGGTGAGTGCCGGCCTGATCTTCGCCGTGTTCACCGTGATCTGCCAGACGCTGTATCACCTGCATCGGATCACCTTTGCAAGGACGGTGCTCTCATCGCTTCGGGACATGCGCCGGGATCTCTTCGCCCACATGGAGCGCCGTCCGTCGTCCTTCTATGACCGGGTGGCAGTGGGCCGGATCATGACCCGCATCACCAACGACGTGCAGGCGCTGTTCGATCTGCTCATGGGGCTCGGCATGCTGATCGGCGAGTTCGTGCCGTTCTTCATCGGGCTCGCCATCATGCTGGCCATCGACGTCGAGCTGACGCTCTACCTGCTGCTGGCGGTGCCCCTGTTCACCGTGATCACCTACTTCTTCCGCCAGGCGACCCGCCGCGTCTACCGGGTGATCCGAAACACGGTCTCGCGCCTCAACCAGAACCTGCAGGAGAACCTGTCCGGCATGCAGGTCGTGCAGCTCTCCAACCGGGAAGCGCTGAACCTGGCGCGCTACCGGGGCATCAACGCCGAGAACCGCCAGCACGAGCTGCACGCCATCAATCTCGAGTCCACCTATGGCGCCTTCATGGACAACATGGTGAACCTGGCGCTGGCGGTGATCATCTGGGTGGGTGGCGGCAGCGCGCTGCAGGATGCCATCTCGCTCGGCTCGGTGATCCTCTTTTCTCAGTTCGTGGACATGTTCATCCGTCCGATCCGGGTGCTGGGCCAGCAGTACAATGTGCTGTTCCGGGCCATGGCGAGCGCTGAGCGCATATTTCAGGCGCTCGACTGGCACGAGCAGGTGCACGAGCCGTCAGAGCCCGCCACGCTGCCGGAGCGCCTGTCCGGCCGCATCGAGTTCAGACACCTCACCTTCGGCTACACGCCGAGCGAGCCCATCCTGCACGACGTTTCGTTCACCGTGGCCCCCGGCGAGAAGCTCGCCGTGGTCGGCCCGACGGGCTCGGGCAAGAGTACGCTGATCCGTCTGCTCGGACGCTTCTACAACTTCCCGGACGGGACGATCTTTCTTGACGGTGTGGACCTCAACCGTATCCGGGCTGCCGACGTGCGGGCCCGGATCGGCGTCGTGCTGCAGGACTTCCACATCTTCTCGGGAACGATCCTGGACAACATCCACCTCGGCAACCCGGCCATCAGCCGGGAGGATGCCATCCGCGCCGCGCGCATCGTCAACGCGGACTCGTTCATCGAGACCCTGCCGGGTGGCTACGACGAGCCGCTCACCGAACGCGGTCAGAATCTCTCCCAGGGACAGCGACAGCTGCTCGCGTTCGCGCGGGTGCTGGCTGCGGATCCGGAGATTCTCATTCTCGACGAGGCTACCGCGAGCATCGACACGGAGACCGAGCAGCTCATCCAGGACGCGCTCCGGGCGATCATGGCCGATCGGACGTCGATCCTGATTGCACACCGGCTGCAGACCATCCAGGAGGCGGACCGCATCCTGGTGCTCAAGGACGGACGGGTGAAGGAGCTCGGCACCCACGCCGAGCTGATGGCACAGCGGGGTGTCTACTACACCCTGAACCAGCTGCAGTTCCAGGACGTGACCCTGAAGCCGGACGCCCGCTGACGTGGGGACCACCCCCTCAGCGTAGATGGTAGTCCGTGCCGATCAGCTCGAGCTCCAGGTGGCGTGCGACCGCTTGTGAGGCGGCGTTCTCCCAGGAGGTGCTGTATACGGGCTCGGCGCCGA
>JASFLG010000503.1:0-3597 GCA_050118205.1 Pseudomonadales bacterium | reverse complement strand
TGGATAAGACGGGTTCTGGAAAAGCTCCTCCGAGGTCTACACGATCGCGGCCTGAGACCCACAAGCGGCTGGGGAGCTGACCGATGATCCGGACGCTCGCGTCGAGGCGATCAACACCGGGCAGGGTGGCTCCGTCTCGACCATTCATGCCGAGACCGCCCGCCTCTTCATCGACTGTCTCGCGATGATGGTGCGCTCCCTTCGGGCACTTCCCCGACCTGCTCCAGCAGGTTCGTCGGCGGCCGCTTCTCGGACTGAAGCCAGGTGCCCCAGTGCACGCCGGCCATGAAGGTGACGATTGCCAGGGCGTAGAGGTTGTGTGCCGGCCGGCACTGCTCTCACGGGGGTTCTCGGAGACCTTTCAGGCTCCTCTCGAGATTCGGGCGTCTCTGGGCATCATGATACTGCTTAGAATGGAATCGGCGCCTTTCCGTCTGCGGATTCGGCTTGTTACTTCCAGCCAACAACCAGCCACAAAGGATCGGCGCCTGAAGGAGAACGGTCCTCGAAGTCGATCTGCCTGAATCCGGCACCATTGAGGTAACTGGATACCAGCTGAATTCGCTCAGTCGGAGTGAAGTGGTGAAACGCGGCGATGGCCTTGGTGGGAAACAGTCGGTGCGACATGGCGATGCACACGCCACCGTCATCCCCGAGCACATGGTGCACCGACTTCATGACCTCCATAGGGCGGATGAGATACTGAATTGATACAACGACGCAGACCCGATCGAAGCTGCCGTTTGGATAAGGCAGGATCGGATCGTCGTTCAGATTCTGCACGCAGTAACCGTCCAGTCGCGGGTTCGCTGACAGTTCGGCAGCGTTCATGCCGAGCCCCTCCACCCGATCGTACGGCACCTCCTCCGGCAGGTGCGAGATCCACGAGGACATCAGATCGAGCACCCGCGCCCGCGATGGAATGAATGTGCGATAAAACTCCGTCAGCGCATCGATGGTGGCCTGGTCGATATGGGCCACGAAGCGAGGCGCCTCGTAGAAACGTTCATCCGGAGATTCGTCTGCGCGCTCTAGCCAGTGGGGTGGGATTTTCATCTGGCAGGTTCCCAGTGCATGCGGGAGGTGAGAGCAGGCGCGACGTGCATGCTCACGGTCCGGGTCGGTCGAGTACCTGGCGCAGTGGCGACTCGGACGAGATGAATGGGCCGATGTACACCTTTTCAGGCGCCCTGAAGTTCGGGATAGAGGGGCGACGACGCCTTGATGAACCGCAGCAGGTGGCGCATCCGCGCGATGAGGCTTCCGGACTCGTCGCGGGTTTCCGCATCCCACCACAGGTACTCGGTTTTCGGGCTTTCACCCACACCGACGACCGTTCCGCTCACCGCGTACGGCCGGTCCAGAAACACCGGCCCATGGACATACACGACCTCGAAAGCGCCGAACATTCCGGACGCCTTGCCGATGTCCTCGGGCAGCCGCGGGTAGCCTTCCTGCTCACCCCCGGCGATGTGCCGGAACATCATGCCCGCTGTCGAGCTGACGGATGCGATCGGGCCGCCCCAGGGTGATGCGCCGAGGTACCAGTCGAGGGGCTCGTTCATCGAGCCGGATTCGATCAGCGCCTGCTGCGCGTGTGTCGTCACCATGCCCTCGGAGATGCCCAGGTCGTGGCCCGGGGGGACGCCCTTCAGCAGGCGCAGCTCGCTGTGGTCGCACAGCCGCAGATCGCGCGTCGACAGCTCCGAATGTGTGTGATCGCCCAGTGAAGCCGTTCCGGCACACACGACAAATTCTTCGTCTTCCGCGCGTCGCGCCTCGATGCGGGTCTGCGCGCCGGGTTGGGTTGGTCGCTTCACGACGGCGCGCACGGGCTCGCCGGAGACCACGATGTTGAGAAAATAGACGGAGAGACCACCGTGTTCGAACCATTCGTTGCCGTAGGCTTCGAGCAGCGGCGGAACGAACAGGTCGAGGTGAACGTTGCCGCCGACGGCGGATCCGCGGAACCCCAGTTTTTTGGCTTCTACCTCGTTGTGAATCGAAGCATCCGAGTGATTGAGCGCGATGCGCGGTTCTCCCACGATCAGCTCCGCCTCTGCCTGGCCGGCGCCCACGTGTGCCTCCTTCCTGGATAGGGTCTCTCTTGCGGTCGCTCGATGCTAGCGCCGCGACGGTTGGTGCCGCAACACATGTATGGGGAGGATCGCAGAAGCGGAACTAGAGTTACCCCATGCAACGTTCACAGGGTGACGGCGGCACCCTTCTTGAATGAACGTTCGACAATTTAAAGGGAGAGGATCTCCGATGCCGCTGTCAGTCGACAAACCCCCGCTCATCGAGCCAGTTCCGGATTACGTCGACCGCCTGAGCCAATTCCTCCGGCTGATCGACGTAGTAGTGGTTGGCGCCCTTCATCAGTTTGTAGGTCTTGTCCTTCCCGCCATAGGCATTGAAGAACCTCATTGTGTGTGACCCAGGGATCGCGTCGTCGGCAGAATTTTCGATCGCCAGCATCGGAACCGAGATGTTCGGTGCGTGAACTTCGGCATGGGCGTTCGTGTCGTCGATCGACCACTGCGAAAGCCACGCGCGCGTGTTCGAAAATCGACCCACCCCCGCCGGACTGCTGTTCGCGGTCTTCGGATCTCCCATGAAGCACCAATTGATGCGCCGATCGTTCGGATCAATGGTTTCGTCGAGGAAGAGGGGATTGGCGAGCGTCCTGTGCGTCACCATGCAACGCTCGGTCTCGTCGGTCGTGCCAGACCTAACCAGTTCCAGGGTTTCCCTGGCAAGCGCCGTACGGCGGCGCATGCGCGCCAGCTGACTCTGACGGTAGTAGGCGAGGTAGTCGGCGCTGTAAGGCGGCTTGTTGGGATTGCGCGGACTGTAGAGGTCCAGCTCGTGATCCCGGATTGCCGGGTTGTGCTCGTCAATGATTGACGGATCGATGAAGTCCCGAAGAATCTCCGCGCGAGAAAGGTGCGAGGCGTGAAACATCATCGCGTCGCCCGGAGTCATCCCGGACAGATCGACAGGTTCGCCGGCTGGTGTCTGGGTGATCGTCGGGCTTTCGGCCATGGCCTGGTAGAAGGCGGTGAGTGAGCCACCACCAGACCAACCGGCAACAACGACCTTCTCGTAGCCCATCTGTTCCTTCATGTGGCGCACATAGGCGCCATAGTCACGCACGACGCTCTCCATGATCAGAGCAGATTCGTTACGGTTGTAACGGCTACCCGCGCAAAGTACGTGGATGCCTGAGCGCACGAGCGCCATCGGCATCGGCAGGTGGTGCAAGGTCGAGGTCGGATGCATGTACATGATCAGGATCTTGGACGGCTTTCCTTTCGGTCTGAAGAGATAGCCGTCAAGCTGCACGTTACCCGAGCCGCTTCGGAATGAGTAGACTTCCTGCAGAGGCTTCGAGTCATTGTAGGTTATGCTTATGAGCGTACTGTCTATTTCAAATTGTTCTTTCTCTGCCATCAGCCGACTCCTCCAGGATTGATACTTTACGTTGCTGTTCGCCTGCAGGCGTACCGGCACCCTCGCCTTGAGTCGGCAGTCCGGGAAAAATGGCCGCCTTGGAACTCACCCGGCCTGCTCGCAACGAAACCAATAAATTACACG
>JASFLG010000502.1:0-3604 GCA_050118205.1 Pseudomonadales bacterium | reverse complement strand
GCGGCAGCGGAACCGACTATCGGCGTCGGAGGGGTGGGGATACCTGGGGAAGCAATCGAAGCTTTCTGAAGGTTTCTGTAGAAAGGTGAAATTCCAGCGAAAACAATGAGTTGTTTTGCTCTGACGCAAGAGGTTTGCATGTAAACTCGAGGTATGTGCCGGCTGATTGCCCCTGGATGTCCGATATTCTTCTGAATGGTTTCACCGTCGGTCCGTACCGCGTTCTGCCGCGACAGAACCGGCTGGTCGGTCCGAGTGGTGATCACCACGTGGAGCCGAAGGTCATGGAAGTGCTGCTGGCGCTGGCGGCACGGCCGGGCCAGCTGGTTGCGAGGCAGACGCTCCTCGATGAGGTCTGGGGCGATGTGGTGGTGCTCGATGATTCGCTGACCAAGGCGATCCAGGTGCTGCGGAGTTACTTCGCGGACAAGCCCGCTAACCCGGAATTCATCCGTACGGTGCCGAGGAGGGGTTACGAGCTCATCGCTCCGGTCGCTCCGGTCGCTCCGGTCGCTTCGGTCGCTTCGGTCGCTCCGGTCGCTCCGGCAGGCCGGGCCGCGACGCCGGATGGTACCGGCACGTCTCCTGACCCCGAGTTGAAGCCGCGCCGGCGTGCTGGCTGGCGTCTGCCGGTAGCCGTGGCAGGTGGCGCGCTGATGCTGATACTGGCCGCGGTTGGCGCCTATCTGAAGCTGGTGCCACCGCGCGAGGCGGTCACGCTGGCTGTCATACCCCCGATCGCCTCCGGTGAGGCCTCCGAGCTTGGTTTCGTCGGGGAGGGGCTGGCGGACTATCTGATCGATCAGCTCAGCCGCAATCCGCGGCTGGACGTGGTTGCGCGCCGATCGTCGTTTGCCATGCGGGATACGGACGCCAATGTTCGCGCGATTGGCGAGCAGCTCGAGGCCAGGTATCTGGTGGAGGGATCGCTGCGGAAGGACGGCGACGGCCTCCTGCTCACCCTGTTTCTCGTCGATACGGAAACCGGCACCAACACCTGGACGACCCAGATTCGTGGTGCGGCGGATGGCGTCTCGGACCTGCAGAGGCGATCGGCGGACCTTCTGAGAGGTGCTATGCGTGCCAGGCTGGGTATCGCCATCGAGCCGGTCGCGACCGCACGAGAGCCGATTCCCGAGCTGGCCAATCGCAAGTACCTCCAGGCGCGTTACCAGTGGACGTTGCGCGGGGAGCGACGCATCGATCGCTCCATCAGGCTGCTGGAGGAGGCGCTGACGATCGAGCCGGACTATACGGATGCGCTCCTGGCGCTTGCCCAATCCGTTGCCGTAAAGCCTTTTTATGACCGGGACGAGCCGGTGGCGGATCAGTTCAAGCAGGCTCGAGCCAACGCGGCGCGGGCGCTGGCGCTGAATCCCGCGCTCGAGGCGGACGTGGCCGCGCTGGAAGGATTCATGCTGTTCCACGAGCGGCACTGGACGCAGGCCCAGGCGTCCCTGCAACGGGCCCTCGACCTCGCACCAGAGAACGTCAATGCCCTCTACTGGTACTCTACGTTTCTCTCGCAGATCGGTCGCTATGACGATGCGCTGCCTTTCATCCTGAAGGCGCAGAAGCTGGATCCGGTTTCAGCCGTGGTGAACGATCGGCTGGGTATGGCGTACGTGTGGGTGGATGATCTGGAGAAAGCGGCGGAGCGGTTTCGGATAGCGGCGGATCTCGGCTACGGCGAGAGCACCCAACCTCTGAGCATGGCGATGTTCCTCTACCGTGCCGGACGGTTCGGTCAGTTACGTGACTTGTTGCTGCGTCTCGGTGGTGATCCCTACTGGGTGCTTCCCACGGTCAGCGCGCTCGAGCATCCGGAGGAGCGGGATGCTGTCAGCGAGCTGATCGATGGCATAGCGGTGCCGGACGCGATGCTCGAGACGGTGCGGTTTGGCATCTGGTTTCTGTTCGGACAGACGGATCGCGCCTTCAGGGATTTCGACGCCGGGCCGAAGACGGAGTTCATCGAGCCGCTGTGGTCTCCGGAGGCGGCGAACCTGCGCAGCGACCCGAGGTTCGAGGCGCTGCTGGAGAGCATCGGTTTCACCGGCGAAGACCGCGCTCTGCTACCGGACACTTACGAGCAATGACATGGCAACCACTATGAGAGACCCGAAGAGCTGGCACGGCGAGGCGTTCAATCAGGCGACGGACTCGAGCAACCAGATTCACTCCGACGAGATGGCGCAGGCTTACGGCTTCCGGGGCGGCCTGGTTCCTGGGGTGACCGTGTCTGCCTACCTCATGCATCCGGCGGTGGTGGCGTGGGGTGAGCAGTGGCTATCCGCGGGCCACGCCGAGGTGGTGGTGGCGAAACCGCTCTATGACGGCTACGCCTTCGATGTGATGGTCGATGAGCTCGACGAGCGCAGTTACCGGGCGACCCTGATCGACCAGGAAGGCACGCGCTGTGCGACCGGCACGATGCGCCTGCCCGAGACCGTCCCGTCACCCCCGGTGCGGCGCGGCGATCCCCTGCTTGCGCGCGGTGAGACGGTGCCGCCGGTGAGCCGTGAGGTGCTCGAACGGTTCCGCGTCGAGGGGATGCGGGCGTTGCCGGCACGCTGGAGTGCTGACAACCACATGGCATCCTATCTTGCAGATCCCGCCGCCATGCCGCACATACACCGCTTCGATGGCGCGGGTCTCGCCAACGGAGGTTTTCTGCTCGGCCTCACCAACTGGGTGCTGGCCGGCAATACGTATATGAACCCGTGGGTTCACGTGCAGACCGAGTCCCAGTTCTACGCCACCGTGGCGCCGGACACCGGGCTGCTCGTCGAGTGCGCGGTCGCCGACCTCTTCGAACGTCGCGGGCATCAGTTCGTGGACGCTCGCGTCGACGTCTACGAGCGGGAAACGGACAACGCGGTGATGTCGGCGACCCTGCGCGCCATCTACCGGCTTCGGCCACCGAAAGCGCCAACGTCTTCGTAGCTTCGCGGACTCAGTCCGCGAGAAACGCCTCCCGCACGGCCGCCATCGTGTCCTCGGTGATGCCGATGCTCTCGAGGTAGCCGAGCGGCCCGCCCCAACGGGTCTCGAGCCCGTCGAGAAACTCGGTCATGGCGGTCTCCGGCACACCGGCGAGCCGGATCATGGCCTCCCGGTCGATGCCTTCGGGGAAGCCCGTGGTGCGCTCGATGAAATCGGCCTGGCGGGGCACGTCCAGGTTGGTGAGCAGATAGTCGGCTTCGATCCAGGTCCGCTCCACCCCGAGCACGGCGAGCAGAAAGGCGGTGGAGACGCCGGTGCGGTCCTTGCCCGCGGTGCAATTCAGCACGATGGGATGGCGCCCGGGTGCGGCGAAGATCTCGAACATCCGGCGCCACGACTCCGGGCCGAACTCCAGGTAGCCGAGGTACCGGCGTCCGGAAATGCCCGTGTCGCCCACCAGCCGGCTGAGCTGGTCGGTGCCGCCTTCCGGGATCACCGGAATGTTGTGATACTCGGCGCCCAGCTCCGCGAGCGGTCCGGGTCCCTGCTCGCGGATCTCGTCCGGGCGGCGCAGGTCGATCTGGGTGGCGATTCCCATGGATTTCAGACGTTCCAGGTCCGCGTCGGTCATCCGATCCTGACGGCCGGCCCTGTAGTA
>JASFLG010000501.1:0-3645 GCA_050118205.1 Pseudomonadales bacterium | reverse complement strand
CAGGCGCTGGCGGAGCTCGCCCCGGCGCTGCGCTTCTGACAAATGATTCAACGCGGCAGCATCGTTCTCCGGGGTCATGTCCGTCACTCCGGTCAACCCGGCGGCGGCGAGCTCGAAGCTCAATGTCCCGAGCCCGGGCCGCACCCCGCCGAGTGCGGCACGAAGCCGGACGTCCGCATCGTACAGCCGACCGTCCGGGCACTCCGCGGCGAGCAGAGGGTCGGCGGCGGCGAGCGCATCGAATCCGGCCGAGTTGAGAATCCACAGGCGCCCGGAGCGGTGCTGGATGCGGACCGGCACGTCCGGCACGAACGCATCGAGCCTGTGCCGGTCGAGCGCTTCCGTCACGCTCTCGTGGAAACCCACGCCGCGTATCCATTGGGGTCGGGACGCCGCCCTGGCGCGCAGCGCCTCGGCGAGATCCGCTTCGCTGCGTACCGCGGGCGGTCCACACTCGATGGACTCGGCGGCCGCTGCCAGGGCATAGAGGTGCAGGTGGTGATCGTGCAGGCCGGGAAGCAGGGCACCGCCGCCGGCATCGACGACCCGCTCGCCAGTTCCGGGCGCAAGGCAGCCGATCGCCTCGATCCGACCGCCGCCGAGGCGCACGTCGGCGGGTACCCCGTCCGGGAGCTCCACGCCGGTGATGAGCAACCCCGGCGCGGGCGTAACCGCGCCGTGCCGGCTCACGACGAGAAGTGCTCCTTGAGGACGCGCCTGAGCAGCTTCCCCGTCTCGTTGTAGGGCAGCTCCGGCTCGAAGAGGATTTTCTCCGGCACCCGGGAGGAGCGCAGATGGGATTTGACCAGGTGCTGCAGCTCGTGCTCGGTGACCGTCCGCTCCGGTTTCAGCACCACCACGGCGCCCACCGCCTCGCCCCACTCCTTGGACGGGATGGCCACCGCCGCCGCATCGGCCACGGCTTCGTGTGTGAGCAGCACGTCCTCGATCTCCGACGGCGAGATGTTCTCGCCGCCGCGAACGATCACGTCGTCCGCCCGTCCGGACAGAAAAAGGTAGCCCTCCGCATCCAGATAGCCCGCGTCGCGGGTCGGAAACCAGCCTTCCGAATCCAGCGCATTGCGCTCCTGATACTCGCCGGAGACCTGGGGCCCGCGCACGAAGATCTCGCCGGGCTCCATGGGTCCGAGCACCTGGCCGTTCTCGTCACGCACCTCGATCTCCACGGTCGGCAGCGCCTTACCCACGGACCCCAGCCGCGAGCGCACGTGCGCATCGCCGCTCGCCAGCGCATCCCGGTGGTCGTCGGGTCCCAGCAGGGTGATGGTGGAGCTGGTCTCGGTGAGTCCATAGGCGTTGGTGAAGTCCACGCCCGGGAAGAGCTCCAGCGCGCGCTGAATCACGGGCACAGGCATCTTGCCGCCGCCGTAGGCGATGGCCCTGAGGTTCGGCAGCTCCGGCACCTGCTCGATGGTATCCAGGTGGTCGACGATACGCGACAGCATGGTGGGCACCACGAATGCGCTGCTCACCCGCTCGAGATGCGCCATCTCGAGCCAGGCCGCGGCGCCGAAGTCCGGCAGCTGCACGATGCGCCGGCAGGCGTAGATGGAGCTCAGCACGGCGGAAATTCCGGCAATGTGGTAGGGCGGCACCGAGACCAGGGTGGCCTCCTCCTCCTCCGCCGACATGAAGTCCACCGACCCGATGATGTAGGACACCAGATGCTCATGACGCAGGATCGCCGCCTTGGGGGTGCCCGTGGTACCACTGGTGAACAGCTGCACGGCGACCATGGACGGATCCTCCGGCCAGTCGCCGCCGCGCGCATCGCCGTTCAGTGTGGCATCGAGAAACGCCTCCTGGCTCAGGACCATAGCCCCCGGCATCGCCTCGTAGTTCGGCCGGTGACCGTCGTCGGCCACCAGGAACGGCGGCGAGATGCGCTCTATAAGGCCGTCGAGCTGCTCCCGGGTCAGCCGGTAGTTGAGCGGCACGTAGGGCACCCCGGACATGGCCGCGCCCAGGAGCGCAATCGGCACCGCCGGGCTGCTGGTATCCAGAACGCTCACGAACGGGCAGCCGCTCTCCCGGATCATGTTCGCCGCCACACCGGCGGCCGAAAAGATCTGACCGTAGGTGTAGTGCCGGTGGTGGCTGGTCAGCGCTACCCGCTCGGGACAGGTATCCGCCGCCATCTGCAGCAGCATGACGATGTTCACGGTCGGGACCTCAGTCGGAGGACGGGAGCTTCTTGGCTTCCTTGACGGCCAGCGCCTCGCCGTCGAGGCCCAGGGAGCCCTTGCCCGCCTTCACGCAGAGCACTTCGAGGGACTGGTCCTCGTTCACGTAGCGCTTGCCGACCTGGCAACCGTCGAGCGCGGCGTCGTCCGGCGCTGCATCGGCAGGTGCCGCGTCGCCCGGTCCCAGCATGGTCACGCCGCCGCAGGTGAGGTTGCCCCCGCCGGCGGCCTTCACCACCATCACTTCCGCATCACATACGGCGCTCTTCAGTCTCAGCCCCGGTTTCAGTTCCATCAGCTTGTACCTCCCTACAGAACTTCTAAAACTACCATACCTTCCGCAGCGTGGACCGTCAGCGTCCCTGGAAAGCGGCGTCCCGCTTCTCGAGGAAGGCCTTGACGCCCTCTCCGAAATCCTCGCTCGAGCCGGCCACGTTCTGAAGCTGTGCCTCCAGATCGAGCTGCTGCTCGAACGCGTTCTGCCAGGTGCCCCAGTACGCCTTACGGATCAGCGTCAGCGAGCGCGGGCCGCTGGCAAGCTTGCCCGCGATCTCCATGGCACCCGCCATCAGCGCATCGTTGTCGTCATACAGGCGGTTGACCAGACCCCACTCGTGGGCCTGCTCGGCCGGCAGCCGCTCGGCGAGGAGCGACAGCTCCATGGCGCGTCCCCAGCCCACGAGCCGCGGCAGCATCCAGGTCGAGCCGCCGTCCGGAATGAGGCCGATACGGGCGAACGCCTGCAGGAAGAAAGCGCCTCTGGAGGCACAGACGATGTCGCCCATCATCGCGAAGCTCATGCCGACTCCAGCCGCGGCGCCGTTCACAGCGGTGACCATGGGCATCTCCAGGTCCCTGAGCTGCAGCAGGATGGGGTGATAGCTGGTGCGCAGGCCGTCGCCCGCGCCACCACGGCGGCTGCCACGGTCCTCGTCCTGAAGATTGGCCCCGGCACAGAAGCCGCGTCCCTCGCCGGTCAGCAGCAGACAGCGGGCGTCGTTGTCGGGATTTCTGATCTCGGCGAGCGCCTCGAACAGATCCTCCAGCATGCGGCTGCCCACCGCGTTCATGACCTCCGGATGATTGAACTTGAGAATCGCCACCCGATCGGCGAACTCCAGACTCACTCTTTCCATGTCTAGGTGTCTCCCAGTTGTGTCCCGAACCTGTCGACGCGATTGCTCGCGGGTTAGAATTTCTCGAAGCGTCGAGACCTTACCGTATTTGCAGTCCGGACTCGATGCCGGCACTCAGCGGGACCACCATGACAGAACAGGATGCCGTCGTTCGCGCCTGCGAGCAGCTCTCCATCGCCTACGCCCGGGCAGTGGATTTCCGGGACTACGACACGCTGGTGAGGCTGTTCACCGAGGACGGTGTGCTGGACGTGACCGGCACCCCGCTGCAGGGCCGCGCGGCCATCGCCAAGGCGATCTTTTCC
>JASFLG010000500.1:0-3649 GCA_050118205.1 Pseudomonadales bacterium | reverse complement strand
TTCGTGTTTTCCTGCGCGGACTACGACGGCGAGCCGAGGGTGAACGAGCCGGAGCTCTTCGACGAGCTGGTCTGGGCGACACCGGGGGCGCTGCCCGGGACGGCCGCAGAATGGATCCCCGTGGCGCTCGAGCTCGCGGCCGGCGGCGGCTGGTACCGTGAATTGGAGTGGGATTAGCAGGGCAGTTTTCTTACAATGCGCGCCCGCTTTCGAATCCTTTCTTTGGAGAACGCTGCATGAAATCTCCTGTGCGAGTCACCGTCACGGGCGCTGCCGGACAGATCGGTTACGCGCTGCTATTCAGAATCGCCTCGGGCGAGATGCTCGGCAAGGATCAGCCGGTGATCCTGCAGCTTCTGGAAATCACCCCCGCCCTCGATGCGCTGAAGGGGGTGGTGATGGAGATCGAGGACTGCGCATTTCCGCTGGTACAGGGGATGATCCCCACCGACGATGCCAACAAGGCATTCAAGGATGCGGATTACGCGTTGCTGGTCGGCTCCCGGCCGCGCGGACCGGGCATGGAGCGCAAGGACCTGATCGAGGCCAACGCGGCTATCTTCTCCGTCCAGGGCAAAGCCATCAACGACCATGCCAGCCGTGACGTCAAGGTGCTGGTGGTCGGCAATCCGGCCAACACCAACTGCCTCATCGCCCAGCGCAACGCGCCGGACATCGACCCGCGCCAGTTCACCGCCATGACCCGGCTCGATCACAACCGTGCCGTCGCTCAGCTGGCGAACAAGACCGGCAAGCACGTGACCGACGTCGCCGGCGTGACGATCTGGGGCAACCATTCGGCAACTCAATATCCGGACATTCACCAGGCCACGGTGGCGGGCGAGCCCGCGATGTCGCTGGTGGACATGAAGTGGTACGAGGATGAGTTCATCCCCACGGTGCAGCAGCGCGGAGCGGCGATCATCGAAGCCCGTGGTGCCTCGAGCGCCGCTTCGGCCGCGAATGCCGCCATTGACCACGTGCACGACTGGGCGCTTGGCAGCGACGGCGTGGTGAGCATGGGTGTCTATGCCGATGGCAGCTACGACGTGGAAGCGGGGCTGATCTACTCGTTCCCGGTGACCTGCAGCGGCGGCGACTGGCAGATCGTGCAGGGGATCGAGGTGAACGAATTCAGCCGTGCCAGGATGGACGCCACCGCGGCCGAGCTGACCGAAGAGCGCGACGCGGTCGCGCACCTCTTACCGTCCTAAGCAAGAGACGTGTTGCACGCGTAGCGGGCATGCCCGCCGCCTAACGCCCCTTGAAATCCGGCGTGCGCTTCTCGGCGAAGGCCCGCCGGCCCTCGGCCCCGTCCTCGCTGGTGCGGACCCGGAGCAGCCGCTCGCGACTGACCGCGCCGGCCTCGGCCGGGCTCCGGTTCAGCGTTTCGAGCGCAAACGCTTTCAGGGTCGAGACCACCAGCGGAGCCGAGTGCCTGAGAATTCGAGCCCATTCCAGGGCGGCATCGAGCTCGGTGCCGCCGGGTACCACCCGGTTCACCATCCCTACCTCGGCCGCCCGGGCGGCGGGCAGATCCTGGCCGAGGAGCATGAACTCCATGGCGATCTTGTGCGGTATCCTGGCCACGGCGCTGGCAATGAGCCCACCCGTGAAGCCGAGCTGAGCTTCCGGGTACCGGAAGACCGTCGTCTCCGAGGCGACCACGAGGTCGCACATCTGCACGATGACGTACGCACCGCCGATGCACCAGCCGTGCACCGCGGCGATGATCGGCTTGGTGACATGGACCCCCACGCCTGGTACGCCTTCCCACATCTCCGCCGGCGGGCTGCTGATGTCCGCGCCCACGGAGAAGGCGCGATCGCCGGCCGCGTGCAGCACGGCCACCCGGTCGTCTGAGGCCTCGAGGCGCTCCCAGGCAAGCCTCAGCCCCTGAATCACGTCCTCGTTCAGGGCGTTCATCTTCTCCGCGCGGTCGATGGTGACGACCGCGATGCCGCCCTCGGAACGGTACGTGACCGTGTCGTTCACTGTTCGCCCTCCAGCCAGGCGTTGAACCTGGGCTCGCGCTTCTCGCGGAAGGCCGTCACGCCTTCGCGCGCGTCGGGATGGTGGTCGGAGATCGCCGTTTTGGCGGCGATCTCGTCGAGCGCCTGATCCCAGGTGAGCTCCGCGGCGGCGTACACGGATCGCTTCAGAAGTCGCATGGCGACCTGGGGCCCTTCCGCCAGTTCCTGCGCCCAGGCGAGGGCGGTTGCGTCGAGGTCGGCGGCGGGCACCACCTCGTGAACCAGGCCCAGCGCGTGCGCCTCGGGGGCGTCGACGATGCGTTTCTTCATCAGAAACTCGAGCGTTTTCGCGAGCCCCAGCGTCTGCACCAGCAGGTACTGGCCGCCTTCATCGGGCAGCAGGCCGAAACGGAGGGTGGCGCTGCCCATCCGCGCGGTGTCGGCGGCGATGCGGAAGTCACAGGACAGTGCCAGGGAAAAGCCGGTCTGGATGGCAATCCCGTTGATCGCGGCGATGGTCAGCTTGTCCAGGCTGCGCACCGCCGTGTTCAGCTGCTGGGAGATGGTTCTGAGACCGTTGTAGGTGCCGAGGGCGTTGTCGTGGCCCGGTGGGATCTCCGGGACCAGAGGCGTGCCGGGCAGCTCGCGGCTGCGGTAGGCATTCAGGTCGTCACCGGCGCAGAACGCACGCCCCGTGCCGGTGAACACCAGGACGCGCACGTCGTTGTCCATCTGTGCCTGCGTGACGGCTTCGATCAGGTCGCGTTTGATGGCCGTGGTCATGCCATTCAGCCGCTCGGGGGTGTTGAGCCGGATCCAGGCGATGCCCGGATCCCGCTTGCCGACCTCGAATCCCGTGAACTGTCCTGTGTCCATGCACCGCCTCCCCTTCGTTCAGTGTCCGGTCAGGTTCTGCCATTATGATCGGCCCTTTCGAACACGGATGCCAGGATCACGCCTCTGATGATGACGGCACGGACGATACGGCGGCAGGCGGGACAGCGCGCGCGGGCGGTGTGTCTGGCGCTCCTTGCGCTTCTGATGGCGCCGGCGGCAGCGTTCGGCGCCGATGACGACTCGGCTGGTGATGGCCCGGTTGGGAAGGAGGCCGTGTACGGCATCTGGGCCAGCAGCGGCACCATGATCGATGTGCGGCCGACGGAAGACGGCGGGCTATCCGCGCGGATCATCGCGTTGAAGCATCCGAACTGGCGCGAAAAGGACCATGCCGGTGTGGTCGGCGCCCCGAAGACGGATCTGCACAACCCGGATTCCGCGAAGCGGCAACGCCCGCTGATGGGCCTGGAGATACTCAGCGGCTACGAGTTCTCCCGCGGCCTGTGGCGGGGCAGGCTCTACCTGCCGACGAACGGCAGCACCTGGACGTCCACGGCGCGGGTCAGGGATGGCCAGCTGCTGATTCGCGGCTTCATCGGGTTCTCCCTGCTCGGCAGGACGCAGACCTTTGCGCCGCTGGCATCCTGCAACGAGGACATCCTTCGCATGATCGAGCGAGCCGGGATGCGTGGCACGCCTTGTGACGATGCGCGCCCCGATGATTCCGGGAACGACTCGGAGAACGACCCGCGGGACGAGCTCGAGGACGAGATGGAGAAAGAAGGATGAATCGGGTGATCGAGAACCGGTGACGTGGGACAGAAGGCTCAGTCGCTACC
>JASFLG010000499.1:0-3651 GCA_050118205.1 Pseudomonadales bacterium | reverse complement strand
CCGCGCAAAGCCAATCCGGGAGAGAGCAATGGACAACGACGAGATTACGCAACTGCGCCGTCTCATGGAGTACGAGGCGGCGCGAACGGAGCCGCCGCGAGCGTTTCCCGCGCTCCCCGACCTTCCGGGCGGCCGCTACACGGACCAGCGTTTCTACGAGCTGGAGCAGCAGCACATCTGGCGCAAGAGCTGGCTGCTGGCCGGTCACATGGACGAGATTCCCGAACCCGGCTGCTTCCGCCTCTGGGAGACCGCCGGACAGCCGGTCATCCTGGTGCACGCCGGAGATGGCTCCGTGAAGGCGTTCTACAATACCTGCCGCCATCGCGGCGCGCCGGTGGTCACCGAAGCATCCGGCCAGCGGCAGCGGCTGACCTGCCGCTATCACGGCTGGAGCTACAACCTGGACGGAGAGCTGATTGCCATCCGCGACCCGGAGGACTTCCGCGGCCTGGACTTCTCCTGCCGATCACTGACCCCGGTGCGCGCCGAGCGCTTCGGCCGGCTCATCTTCGTCAACTTCGATCCGCATGCGCCGTCGTTCCTCGACTGGCTCGGGCCCATCGCGGACGAGTGGCAGGAATTCCAGTTCGAGAACTGCCGGCTTGCGGCGAGACACACCTTCGACCTCGACTGCAACTGGAAGATCGCCATGGAGGCGAACACCGAGGTTTACCACGTGCGCAGCATTCACCAGAAAACGGTCGCACCCATTCTGGATGATCGCCGCAACGTGAACACGCTGTATCGCAACGGTCACGGCAGAATGGTGGCACCGGTTCCCGCGGGGGCCAACCGGATGGGTGCGCGTAACCTGTCTGCAGGCCTCAGGGAAATCAGCACGGTGGGTGAAATCGCCCGAACCTGCACGCAATCCTACGGCGTTTTTCCTAACTGGGTATCCCCCCTCTCTGCCCACGCGATACCGCCGCTGCTCTTCTGGCCGAACGGTATCGACCGGTGCCGCCTGGAAACCTGGACGATCGCCCCGGACTGGGGCGACGGCCTGAAACCGGACATGTGGACGGAGCAGGACGGTCAGCGCCTGATACAGGTGCTGATCGAAGACACGGAGTTCGGCAACTGGATCCAGAAGTCAGTGCGCTCCTACGGGTTTCGCGGCGTGCCGCTTTCCTACCAGGAGGCCCGTATCTATCACTGGCACCAGTGGGCCGACCGCCTGATCGGCATCGACAACATCCCGCCGGAGCTGCGGGTCGCTCAGGTCATCGGTGAGGAGTGGCTGTATCCCAACGATCCGAGACTCGCGGAACTCCAGGCTTCTCTGGACACGACGCGATCCATCACTTAGCGTCGCGGTCGTTCAGGATAAATTGCGGGAGGGACTCGATGAAGACACTGCACAGCGGCAGTAGCGACTTCGCCTACGTGCGGACCGACACCATCGCCTACACGTGGAAGTTCGAGGATGCCGAAGACCACGAGCATCCGTACATCCTTACCGTGGCGGTTGACGGGCACACGCACAGCGAAGGGTTCGAGCACGACATCGGGCCGGACGATGCGGCCGCGCGCGCCGAAAAGCTGGCTCAGGAAGTCTATGCGAGCCTGCATCCGAGATAGATAGTCCGGTCGGCGCGCAGTAGTGGTGGCGCGGCGCTTCTGTTAGCTTGCGACTCTGCTATTGGGGAGAACGCGTGAACTGGCAGGCCATCGGCGCCATCGGAGAGGTTGCGGGTGCCATCGGGGTGATCCTGACGCTTGCCTATCTGGCCCGGCAGATGCGCATCAACACGATCGCGCTCAAAAACGAAACCACGCGCGACTCCGTCCAGATGGTCATCGACTCCTACTCCACGGTGATCTCGGATGAGGAGGTGGCCTCCATCTACCTCAGAGGCATGCAGGACTTTCACGCATTGTCCGAGGTGGAGCAGATCCGCTTCCACTATGTATGCACTCAAAGGCTCCACGCCGCATCCACCAGCCGCGCGTTCAACGACGTAACGAACCGGAAAGCCCGAGTCGACATGACTGACAACCTGAGCCCGTGGATCGAACGCATGCTTCGCAACCCCGGGTTCCGTCAGTGGTGGGAGAGCCGCGGTCACGCAATTGTGGAACCTGACTTTGCGGAATACGTCCAGTCGGTCTGGAGCGACATGGTCGAAAGCGGAGAGCTCTCGCGCGCGGATGGCACCGGGACGGCCGAGCCCGTTCGGCTTCAACGCGAAGCGTAGTCCCCCTGGTTCAGATAGACGCCTGGGCGAGCACCTTCCGGTAGCGCTCTTCCCACGCTCGCTGATTGCGCTTCGCGTCTTTCGAGTAGGCCGTCTGTTTGAGAAGCCACATCATGAACCTTGACACCAGCCGACCGCCCAGCGTCATGGGGCGCTCGAAGTCGAACAGCAGCACGGCCCGCTCCTCGTCCGTGTCGTTCCAGACGGCGTGCGGATAGGTATCGTCGAAGAAGACGAGCTCCCCTTCCCGCCAGACGATCCGCGCATCGCCGCAGTCCATGTAGCAGTGCTTCGCATCGCGCGGCACCCGCAGTCCCAGGTGCGCCCGCACCATCCCCTTGGTGATGCCCCGATGCAGCGGCACGTGCTTGCCCGGCGCCAGAATCGAGAAGAACGCCGTCTCGAGCTTCGGCACCTCCGAGAGGGCCCGGGCGGTCTCCGGGCAGAGCTCGCGGTTGAGCTCGGACCACTCGCCGAAACCAACCAGCACAAACGTCTTCCACAGGTCGTCGGGCGAGATCCGGTACTGGTCCGGCGAGATGTCCTGGAAGCTCGGAAGCTGAGCGCGATTGGCGAGCTGCGTCTCGAGCTCGCGGCGGATGGCCGGCCAACGAGCGGCGAACGCCTCCGCCCAGGGAAAGTGCTCGTTGCCGATCACCGGGTCGTTCGGTACCCGCGAGCACCTGGCAAGATACTCGAGCACCCCACCACGCAGCAGCTTCTTGCCGAGCTTCTTGACGAGATTCCGACGTTTGCCCTTCGGCCGGAGGTCCGTGTTCACGTCTGAGCCACCCGTTTCGGCTCGCGTCCCCGTCCGGCAAGCAGGCGGTCGAACAGGGGCGCCGGCAGACATGTGGCCAGGCGGGCGGCCGCCGCCAGGCTGATCGGAAAAGCATAGCGCCCGCGCCGCGCACGGATGGCCCGCTCCATGCGCGCCGTCGCATCTTCCAGGTTCAGACGGAACGGCTTGCGGCGTTTGGCCTTGCCCGCACCCACCTTGGTCCGCACGAATCCGGGCAGCAGCACGGTGACGTCGATGCCATGAGGTCGCAGGTCCATGCGCAGGCTCTCCATCAGGTTGGTCAGCGCGGCCTTGGCGGCGGAGTACCCGCCGGCCCCGGGCAGCCCCCGGTATGCCGCCAGGCTGCTCACGGCCACCAGGTGACCATTTTGGCGCGCCAGCATGCCGGGCAACACGGCTTCCACGCAATGGGCCACACCCATCAGATTGAGCGACACGATGTCCGAGAGCTGCTCGCAGCTGAAATGCGCGGAATCGGTAGGCTCGCCGCCACCCGCGTTGGCGACCAGCCGCTCGATCGGCCCGAGCGCTGCCTCGATGCGCGCCATCGCTCGCTGCACCGCTTCCCGATCGGTCACGTCGCAGGGGACCGCGAGCGCCTGCCCGCCTCGTGCCTCGATCTCAGCGACCAGCTCGTCCAGCAGCCCG
>JASFLG010000498.1:0-3652 GCA_050118205.1 Pseudomonadales bacterium | reverse complement strand
GAGAGCCGCCGCCGCATACATCCTCACCCTGCCGATCTTCATGTGGCGGTGGCGAAGGCTCGCTCGCGCGGCGCACGTGGAGGTGGTGAACGTCCACTATCCCGGGACCAGCGTGCTGAGCTGGGCCCTGCTCAGGCGCCTGGGTCTCTGGCGCGGCAAAGTCGTGGTGTCGGTCCACGGCCTCGAAGTACGCAGCGTAATCGCGTCCGGAGGAACGTACCAGAAGTGGCTGATGCGAAATGGCCTCAGGATGGTGGATCTGGTGGTTGCCTGCTCCAGAGAGCTCGCCGAAGATACGAGACAGCTCACGCATCTCTCCCCGGACCGTCTCGCCACGGTGCCCAACGGCGTTGCACCCGCCAGGCTGCGCGAACAGCTCGCTGCTCACCCCTCCGTGTCGGCTGCCCTCCAGGGCCGCCGATACATCCTCAATCTGGCGACCTTCGAAGAGAAGAAAGCCCAGGATGTGCTCGTTGATGCGTTCGCTCGCCTGGTAGAACGCTTCACGGACCTGGATCTCGTCCTCGCGGGAAGAACCTCGTCCTGGATGGAATTCATTCGCGAGCGCGCGGAGGCTCTCGGGGTAAGTGACCGGGTCCACACCCTCGGCGACATCCCGCACGCGCACGTGCCCGCACTGCTCTCCGGAGCAAGCGTCTTCTGTCTGCCGTCACGCGCCGAAGGGCATCCGCTGGCCGTTCTCGAGGCAGGGGCGCTTGGCGTGCCGGTAGTTGCCACCTCGATTGGCGGCATCCAGGACACCATCCCCGGCGACCAGTACGGGCTGATCGTCCCCAAAGACGACGTATCTGCGCTGGCGGACGCGCTGCAACGGCTTCTCTCGGACCCCAGCCTCGCGGAATCCGTTGGGCGCAACCTTCAGGAACGGGTTGTACAGGAGTTCAGCTGGGCACGGACCGCGCAGCAATACACGGCGCTGCTGCGAGCACGGCTCGAGGTGCCGTCCGGCGCCGGACTGTCAAGACGGTTTTCGATCCCTCCAGATCGAGGCCAATGATGCACACACGGGGCCTCCGCAGACTTACATCCCGCTGACATCACTGCAGGGGTCGATCATCTCTCCGTTGGCGATAATGTTATCTTCTGGAAGCGATGCCGAGTGACAACGACCATGACAATGGAGCTGGCAATGCGCCGATCTGACGACGTCCCGAGCGAATTCGAGCGGCGGGACGAGCGTCTGTTCAGAGACCGCGGCAAGTGGTTCTACCACATCCGCGATGGTCTGCGCGGCCCGTTTGCGAACCGGCAGGAGGCCCAGGACGACATGCAGCGGTTCGTGGTCACGCGCAGCTACATGGAGACGCATCCGAACGCGCCGAAGGATCTGAATATCGACGATGTGACCCACATCGAGCTGAAGGCGCCCCAGTACTGACATCCCAGCGCCGCCCCTTGAGGCGGTCAGATCACCCCATCCGCCCGCAGCCGGCTGATGTCCTCAGCCGAGAAGCCCATTTCCCCGAGAATCTCGTCGTTGTGCTCGCCGACCTCCGGCGCCTTCTTCGGCCCGACCCGGCCGACGCCATCCACGTTGATCGGGTCGCGAATGACCCGGGCAAGGCCCATATCCTCCCCCGGCTCCGGCGCCACCGCCATGGCGTTCGCCAGAATCTGCGGATCGTTCGGGAGATCCTCGAACTCCGCGACCAGCGCCACCGGCAGGCCTTCCGCGTGAAAAACTTCGAGCCATGACTCGGCGCTGCGCGTGGCGATCACCTCGCGCATCATCCCGGTGAGCAGCTCGGCGTGCTCGAGCCGGCTCTCGGGCGTGGCGAACCGCTCGTCGGCGAGCCACTCGAACTGCTCCATGGCCATGAGCAGCCGGTCGAAATCCTCCAGCGTGCGCACCATGGAGAACTGCAGCCAGCGACCGTCGCTGGTTTCGTAGAGTGCCGTGGTCAGACGCTGGCCGGGGATGGTGGAGAAGTCCACGTCGGCCGCCCAGGCTGCCTGGGCAAAGCACGACGCGGACCAGAGCCCGTTGGCGAGCAGCGAGGTGTGCACCCGCGTGCCCTTGCCCGTGCGCTCACGCTTGAGCAGCGCGGTGACGATGGCGGCATAGAGCGCAACTCCGGTGGGATGGTCACCCATGCCGGCCATGGCCTGAAACGGCTCCACACCCTTGTGGCGCATCTTGTTCATGAGCCCGGAGCGGGACCAGTAGGCCACCAGATCGAAGCCCTCCTTGTCCCGCTCGGGACCTTCCTCACCATAGGCGGTAAGCGAGGCGAAGATCATCCGCTCGTTCAGGTGCCTGAGATGCTCCCAGTCGAGCCCGAGGGCCCGGCGCATGGCCAGCGGCTGATTGGTGATGTAGACGTCACACTCACGAACGAGCTGCTCGAGAATGCCTTTCCCCTCAGGCGACTTCAGGTTGAGCGTCAGCGAGCGCTTGTTGCGGCTGTCCAGCGTGAAGGTGTAGTTGACCGACGACGTGGGGCTCACCATCAGCGTGTAGTAGATGCGATAGGCGTCCCCCATCCCCGGCTGCTCTACCTTGATCACGTCCGCGCCCAGGTCCGCGAGCATGGCCGCGGCGGTTGGCGCCGCAATCCACGTGCCCACGTCCAGCACCTTCAGGCCCTTGAACAGCAGCTCGTCACTCACCGGCGTAGCTCCCCGAACGTCCGCAAAAGTCGCCTAGCCTACCCGATACGGCTCTCCCGGCAATCCCGATTCAGCCGAGCGCGGCCCTGAGCGCCGCGAGCTCCGCAGCCACCTGGACAGCGGCCGGCAGAGGCCGACCGGCGCGCCGGTACCAGTAGCCGGCATTCGCCATGTCCCCTTCCATGATGTGCACGATGCCGTGCGCCCATGCGGCGAGTGGCGTGTCGTCCTCCTGCACGATCACGTGTGCGGCCTCCCAGTCACCCGCCTCCAGGTGGCCGAGGGCCGTCGCCAGATCGCTCATCTTCCGCTCCACGATTGGTTCCACTGCATCATAACCCCTCCCTGGGCACCGACCGCGCGGACGGATGGCGGTTCCTGCGCGCCATCGGGGTGATAGACTCACGACCCGCGCGGGATCGGCCCGCGGCGCTGGGAGAGACCATGTCGGCAGTCAAGCTGTTTCAGCACGACGGCGTATTCAAGATGCGCCGCGGCGCCATCGTCTCGCCCACGTTCGCTTACGAGACCTGGGGCGAGCTCGACCCGTCCGGACGCAACGCCGTGCTCATCTTCACCGGGCTTTCCCCGTCCGCGCACGTGGCGAGCAGTATCGAAGACCCGTCCTCTGGCTGGTGGGAAGACATGGTCGGCCCCGACAAGCCGGTCGATACAAACCGATACTTCGTGGTCTGCATCAACTCGCTCGGGAGCTGCTTCGGCTCCACGGGCCCGGCCAGCATCAACCCGGCAACCGGACGGCACTACCGGCTGGATTTCCCGGTGCTCAGCCTGGAGGACGTGGCAGCCGGCGGGGCTCTGCTTCTGGATCATCTGGGAATCGAACGGCTGCACACGGTCATGGGTGCCTCCATGGGTGGTATGACGGCGCTGGCTTTCACCCTGCTCTTCCCGGAACGCAGCAACGGCCTGATCGCCATCTCCTCGGCCACCCGGAGCCTGCCGTTCTCCATCGCTGTGCGCAGCCTTCAGCGGGAGATCATCCGTACGGATCCCGACT
>JASFLG010000497.1:0-3652 GCA_050118205.1 Pseudomonadales bacterium | reverse complement strand
ACGGGCACCTTCTCCCGCACGTCCGGCGCCTTCCAGCTCTGCATGCGTGCCTCGATCTCGGAATCCGGTACCTCCAGATTCAGGGTGCGATGCGCGGGATCGATGACGATGGTGTCGCCGTCGCGAACTGCGGCAATGGGACCGCCACGGGCCGCCTCCGGTGAGATGTGGCCGATGAGAATGCCGTGGGAGACCCCGGAGAATCGTCCGTCGGTGATCAGCGCTACCGTTCCGCCGAGGCCGCGCCCCTGGAGCTGAATGGTGAGCGCCACCATCTCGGGCATCCCCGGAGCGCCCACCGGACCGACGTTGCGTACCACCACCACGTCGCCCGGGACGATGGCACCGCCTCGGATCGCGCGCATCGCATCGCGCTCGGAATCGAACACCCGCGCCCGCCCGCGGAACTCGCCGTTCTCGAGCGTCCTGCCCGAGAGCTTCAGGACGCAGCTTTGCGGCGCCAGATTGCCCTTCAGCACGCTGATGTGATTGTTCGCCCCGGCGAGCGGCTTTGCCGCCGGAAAGATGACGTCCTGATCACCGAGCGCATCGAGGGTCGGCACGTCAGCCAGGTTCTCGGCGACGGTTCGCCCGGTGACGGTGAGCGCGTCGCCGTTCAGGAGGCCCTGCGCGAGCAGCTCCTTCATTACCACCGGCACGCCGCCGAGGGCATGCAGGGTGACCATCGCGTACGGGCCCTGGGGCTGCAGATTGGCGATCAGTGGTACCCGCTCTCCGATGCTCTGGATGTGGTCGATGGTGAGCGGCACCTCCGCTTCCCGGGCTATGGCCAGGAGATGCAGATAGAGGTTGGTGGACCCACCCATCGCGTAAGCCGTGGTGACGGCGTTCTCGAAGGCGGCCCGGGTCATGATGTCGCGGGCGCGGATGCCGGCGCGCTTCAGCGCGAACACGGTGGCGGCGCTCGCCTCGATCTGCACGCGGACGTCCTCGTGGATGTCGCTGCTCGCGTCGTGATCCGCCGGCAGCGAGGCGCCACGGGGCAGCATCATGCCCATGGCCTCGGCAATCACGCTCATGGTGTTGGCGGTGAACATGGCCCCACAGGTACCGCTGCCCGGCATGACGCTGGCTTCGATTTCCTTCAGCTCCACGGCCGAGATGCGACCGGCTTCCTCGGCCGCTCGGGCTTCGGCGTAGTCCATGATGGTGAGATTGTTGCCTTTGGACGCCCAGGGCTCGACGGTGACACAACCGGGCGAGCTGGTACCGGGGTAGAGCACCAGACCGCACGCGTTCGTGCGGGCGAGCGGCATCATTGCCGCTGCGCCGACCTTGTCGCAGCCGGAGATCACCACCATGGCATCGGCATGGTGCGCGCGGTGCCCGGTCTCGATACAGTCGGCGATCAGGTCCCGGGAGGGCAGGCTGTAGCTCGCGTTCGGCGAGCCCTGGGTGAGGGCGTCCGAGACGGCCGGAGCGCCCACTACCAGGCCCTGACCGCCGTGCACCGCGAGCGCCTCGATCAGCAGGTCGGCCACCCGGCGCACCCGGTTGTTGCAGCGGTGCGCGTTGGTCCAGGGGCTGGCGACGGTAACGATCGCATCGCGGTGGGCCACCACCTCCGGGTCGAAGCCGGCGGCGCGCAGCTCCACCCGGTTGTTCCTGAAGTAGCGGGTCGGATCGTCTGCCATCTTATGCTCCCCCGGAGAAGGGGAGTAACCTTAGCAGCTTGCGCCGTATCGGCGTAGACGAGGGAGCGCAGCAAGCGCAATGAACATGATGACGAGGAACTTCCTTCTGCCGGTGGCGCTGTGCCTGGTGTGGAGCGCCGCTTTTGCGGCGGACATCGAGGTGGTGCACCCGTCCCGGCTCGGGTTCGATGCGCAGCGCCTCGAGCGCCTGCCGGCGGCCATGCAGGGCATGGTCGACGCGGGAGAGCTCTCCGGGATCGTGACGCTGGTGGCACGGGACCGTCGCGTGGTGCATTTCGAGGCTTACGGCAAGCGGGATCTGGAATCCGGTGAGCCGATGACGCTCGACACCATCTTCCGCATCTACTCGATGACAAAGCCCATCACGGGGGTCGCCATGATGATCCTCTACGAGCAGGGCAAGTGGCATCCGGACGACCCGATCGCGAAGCACATTCCGGAATTCAAGGATTTGAAGGTCTACGCCGGAACGGATGCGAACGGCAGGATGATCCTCGAGGCGCCGGAGCACCCGCCGACGATGGGCGAGCTCATGTCGCACACCGCGGGCTTCACGTACGGACTCTTCGGAGACTCACCGGTCGACAAGCTCTACCAGCAGGACTTTCCGCTGCGCAAGGCGAACCTGCAGGCCTTCATAGAGCGGATGGCCGAGCTGCCGCTGCTCTACCAGCCGGGCCAGGGCTGGGTGTACAGCGTTTCCGTGGACATCCAGGGCTACCTGGTGGAGAAGCTCTCGGGCCAGTCGCTGCCCGATTTCATGGCCTACCAGATCTTCCGGCCGCTCAGGATGACGGACACCGGGTTCAACGTGCCCCAGGGTAAGCTCGATCGGCTGGCCACCGTGTACGCGTACGAGCCCGGCAAAGGGCTCACGGCCCGCCCGCACGATGAGCACGTGACGGAGATTCCGGGGCTGCCCTCGGGTGGCGGCGGTCTCTACTCCACCGCTCACGACTACTACCGTTTCGCGCAGATGCTGGCGAGCCATGGCGAGCTCGACGGCACCCGCATCCTGGCGCCGGCCACGGTGGAGCTCATGCGCGCGAACCACCTCTCGGATGCCGTGCTGAACGGCGGTTTCGGTATCGGCTGGCGGCGCATCCGGCCCGGCTTCGGGTTCGGCTACGACGTGGCCGTGTTCACCGAGCCGTACCGGGTGGGGAGCATCACGGGTGCTGGCACCTACCTGTGGGACGGCGCGGCCGGCACGTGGTTCTGGATCGACCCCACCAACGGCGTGATCTTCATCGGCATGATCCAGCGCATGGTCGGTCCTGGGACGACAACGAACATCCAGGCGCTGTCACGCACGCTGGTGCACCAGGCGCTGATCACGCGCTAGCGGGGACATGGGGCCGGGCTTGGCGCCCGGCCCCATGCGCTCAGTAGCGGCTGGGGCGACTCGGCTTGTCGTTTGCCTCGTTCACCTTGAGCGGTCGGGAATCGACCTCGTACCCGTTGAACTTGGACATGGCGCGAACGGCGTCTGCCTTGTCCATCTCCACGAAGCCGAAGCCCCGGGAGCGGCCGGTTTCCCGGTCGGTAACGACACGGGCGGACGTGGTCGGACCCACTTCCCCGAACAGCCTTTCCAGATCGCTGTCGGTCATGCTCCAGGGCAGATTTCCTACATACAGTTTCACTTGAGAATGTCTCCAAACATGAGTTGTCGATTTCGACGCGCCAGTTCCCATTCCAGATCGATTGGACGCGTACGTTCCGGCCTGCCGGCGCCATTGCCGTTGGTCGGTGTCAGAAGCCGATAGCCGATGGTGAAAAGAGTCGAGACTCAGTTGGAGATCGGGGCGGGAGATTCCGAACGGCGGCGACTATACACGCGCCGTGGGCGGAAATCTCCAGATTTTTTCGCGTCCCGACGCGGATTCGAGATGCGTTCGCACGTGAACCTGTTCGCTAGAGCGGGTACTCGAGCTTCAGGCGCACGGCATCTGCATCGCGGTGATCCGACCAGC
>JASFLG010000496.1:0-3669 GCA_050118205.1 Pseudomonadales bacterium | reverse complement strand
TCAGGTTCCTGACCCTGTGCAGCTCCTGCTCCGCGTTGCCGAGCTGCTTCGTCAGCTTGCGGTTCTTGAGGGAGAGCCGGGTCGTCAGAACGGTAATGCCTAGCAGTCCCAACAGCAATCCCAGCAGAAAGGCCGCCAGCAGCCACCAGAAGACGCTCAACGACGGGGTCTGCCAGGAGAGGAAGTGGAGCACCACCGGTTCCTGGTTGACGGCGAGCGCCGCGAGAAAGAACGCGATGACGGCGAGCGTTACCCAGAAGAGTCTTGCCAGGGCGCTCACCGCTTACTCGAAACGGCCGTCCCGCGACGATGCGACGGCGCTGTCGCCGATGCCATCGTCGGCCGAGCCGCCGTCGGCGACGGGCGGGGTGCTCTCCTGCTCCATGCTCCGATTGACGCGATCCCGGAGCTCCTTGCCCGGCTTGAAGTGAGGTACGTATTTGCCCGCGAGACCCACGGACTCACCGGTCTTCGGATTGCGGCCGATTCGTGGCGCCCGGTAGTGCAGGGAGAAGCTCCCGAAGCCGCGGATCTCGATCCGCTCGCCGGCAGCCAGGGTCTCGGACATCTGCTCGATCAGGGTCTTTACCGCCAGCTCAACGTCCTTCAGCGACAGCTGGGACTGCCGGGCAGCGATGATCTCGATGAGCTCGGATTTGGTCATGGCCAGATGATAAAGCTTTTGTCTTTGATTTTTATAGCTTTTTTCGTCGCGATTGTATGCGAAATCGGGATCATGCACGCAAATCTGACCGTTTCCCCTCCCGCGGAGCGCAAAGGGGGTAGCTGGCGCGACCCGATGACCATCGGGTCGCGCCGTACCAGGACTAGTCCTCGGCGTTCTGGTCCATCTGCGCCTTGATCAGGTCGCCCAGTGTCTGGGCGCCCGGACGCTCCGACTCCTTGCTGCGATGCTCGCGCACCGCCTGGCGCTCGTCTTCCATGTCCTTGGCCTTGATCGACAGCCCGATGGTCCGGTTCTTCCGGTCGATGCTGATGATCTTGACCTCGACTTCCTCACCGGCCGTGAGCGCGTTGCGCGCATCCTCCACCCGATCGATGCTGATTTCGGAGGCCTTCAGGATGCCCATCACGTCCTCCGCCAGATCGATGACGGCTTCCTTCGGCTCCACCTCACGGATCACCCCCTTCACCACGCTGCCCCGGTCGTTGACCGCGGTGTAGTCGGTGAACGGATCCTGATCGAGCTGCTTGACCCCGAGCGAAATGCGCTCCCGCTCCGGATCCACGGACAGGATGACGGTCTCGATCTCCTCGCCCTTCGAGTAACGCCGCACCGCGGTCTCGCCAGGCTCGTTCCAGGAGATGTCGGAGAGGTGCACCAGACCGTCGATGCCACCTTCCAGACCGATGAAGATCCCGAAATCGGTGATCGACTTGATGTTCCCGCTGATGCGGTCGCCCTTGGCATGGGTGACGGCGAACTCCTCCCAGGGGTTCGGGCGGCACTGCTTGATGCCCAGGGAAATACGTCGGCGCTCCTCGTCGATGTCGAGGATCATCACCTCCACCTCGTCGCCCACGTGCACGACCTTGGATGGGTGGATGTTCTTGTTCGTCCAGTCCATCTCGGAGACGTGCACAAGGCCTTCCACGCCTTCCTCGATCTCGGCGAAACAGCCGTAATCGGTGAGGTTGGTGACCGTGGCCATGACCCGGGAACCTTCCGGATACCGGTTCGTAATGGAGACCCACGGATCATCGCCGAGCTGCTTCATGCCCAGGCTGACCCGGTTCTTCTCCCGGTCGAACTTGAGGATCTTCACGTCCACCTCGTCGCCGACGCTGACCATCTCGGACGGATGCCGGATGCGGCGCCAGGCCATGTCGGTGATGTGCAGCAGCCCGTCCACGCCACCCAGGTCCACGAACGCGCCGTAGTCGGTCAGGTTCTTGACGATACCCTTGACGGTCTGGCCTTCCTGGAGCTGCGCCAGCAGCGCCTCGCGCTCGTGGCTGTTCTCTTCCTCGAGCACCGCCCGACGGGAGACCACCACGTTGTTGCGCTTCTGGTCGAGCTTGATGACCTTGAACTCCAGGGGCTTGCCTTCCAGGTGCGCGGTCTCTCTCAGCGGCCGGATGTCCACCAGGGAACCGGGCAGGAACGCCCGGATGTCGGAAACGTCGACGGTGAAACCGCCCTTGACCTTACCGTTGATGATGCCCGTGACCACCTCGTTCTTGTCGAAGGCGTCGTTCAGCATCATCCAGGACTCCGCCCGGCGTGCTTTCTCCCGGGAGAGACGTGTCTCCCCCCAACCGTCGTCCACCACTTCCATGGCGACCTTGACCTGATCGCCCACCTTTAGGGTGAACTCGCCCGATTCGCCGACGAACTGGGCCTTGGGAATGATGCCTTCGGACTTCAGTCCGGCGTGCACCACCACCCAATCATTGTCTATCTCTACCACCGTGCCGGTAACGATGGACCCGGGGGCCATCTCGATGGTGTTCAGGCTCTCTTCGAAGAGTTCGGCAAAACTTTCACTCATGCTTTGATTCGTTCCCTGCCGGACCGTCTGAATCGAACGCCGGCAATTCGTTTGTAGACACGGCGGGACCATGTCGAAGTTGATGAAACGCCGTCAGTTCAGGTGTCTGTCCCGGACCTCGGTGAGCACCTGGTTCAGCACTTCCTCGATGCCGAGGTCGGTGCTGTCGATGATCAGGGCGTCCTGGGCGGGCACGAGGGGTGAGACGGCGCGCTCCCTGTCTCTCGCATCCCGTTCCACGAGGTTTGCGAGGAGGGCGCGGAAACTAACACTCAACCCTTTGTTTTTCAACTGCTTATAGCGACGCTCGGCGCGTACCTGGGCGCTGGCATCCAGATACACCTTGAGCGGCGCATCCGGAAACACCACCGTTCCCATGTCCCGGCCGTCGGCCACCAGGCCCGGCGGGGCGCGCATGCTGCGCTGCAGATCGAGGATGGCCGCCCGCACAGCGCCCAGGGCCGCCACCTCCGACGCAGCCGCGCTCACCGGCTCGGTGCGGATGGTCTCTGTCACGTCCGTCCCGTCGACCAGCACCCGCTCCTCCTCGAAGCGGATCTCCAGTGCCGTGGCCATGCGCGCCAGGGACGCCTCGTCGTCCAGAGGAATGCCACGCGACAGCGCGCACGCTGCCACGATCCGATACAGGGCGCCACTGTCGAGCAGGTGCCAGCCGAGCGCTTGCGCCAGGCGCGCGGCGATGGTGCCCTTGCCGGAGCCGCTGGGTCCGTCGATGGCGACCACAGGAACCGGGCTGCTCATGGATCCGCGACTCTCGCGGATCGGGCGCGTGCAATCAGGCTCCGGCATCGGTTCAGGTCGCCGTCGACCAGGGCCGCCCGGAATTCGGCCAGATGACCCTCGAACGTGGTCAGCGCCTCGAGCAGAGCCGCACGATTCTTCTCGAAGACGGCCGTCCACATGTCGGGATCGGAGCCGCCGATCCGGCTGAAGTCACGAAAACCACCCCCGGTGTGCGCCAGGTCCTCCGGCCCGATCCCGAGCAGGTAAGCGAAGGCGATGAGGTGGGGCAGGTGGCTGGTACGGGCGTAGATCCCATCGTGCAGCGTGGGGTCCATGCTGACGAGCTCCGCACCGGTGGCCTGCCACCAGGCCCGGGCCCGCGCCAGGTGCCCGGGATCTGTCTCCTCCACCG
>JASFLG010000495.1:0-3672 GCA_050118205.1 Pseudomonadales bacterium | reverse complement strand
GCCGACCAGGGCCCGGGCATGGGGAAGCGCCCTTTCCGGATCGTCCGTCAGTCGCTCGATCAGGTGCTCGAGCAGCCGGATTCTGGCGCGGGCCGCCGCTTCGCGCTCCGCGACGCACCAGGCATGAAAGTCGTGGAAGTTGGCCAGCTCCAGGCCCTCGAGGAAGTTGCCGCGATAGCGGCAGACCAGCTCTTCCAGCTCGGCGACCTCGGCATCGGCGAGGTTTCCCTCCGCCACACGGCGCAGCTCGCGGACGTCGATGGTCATACCGGTGGTGTCGAGGCGGACGTTGTTGCGGTCCGCGACGATGCGCGCCTGCCCGTCGCCGTCGACTACGCGGCGCAGCTTGGAAAGGCTCCAGCGCAGTGAGCCTCGCGGGTCGTCGGGGATCTCCCAGAGCAGCTCACACAGATGCTCGCGGCGGAACCCCCGGTCGTTGAGCGCCAGATAGGCCAGAAGCGCGCGCGTCTTCTTGGACGGCGGCAGCCGCAACGGCGCCCCGTCCCGAAGCACTTCGAGATCACCGAGGACGTTGAGCTCGAGCTCACTCATGTGAGGACATGATCGCCGCAGAACCGGGCACTATAGAGTCCGTGCATCCCCCACCGCAAGCCGCAGGGAGATGAAATCCTGCCAACCAGGTGCCCTCAGGTGTGGCCCAGGCGGCGCACGGTCGGCACGCAGGCGCCCAGCACGGTGATGGCCAGCATGACGATGCCCGTGCCGAGGAGCATGCCGGAGAGGTTCCAGCCCGCGAGCGCGCCAGCCGCAGCCGCCGAGATGGGGATGAGTCCCTGAGACGACATCATGATGACGCTCATCACCCGGCCGATTTTCTCCCGCGGTACCCGCTGCTGGGTCCAGGTGGTGAGCACCACGATGACGTAGCCGTCGATCACGGCCGCCAGCAGAACGGCAGACGCGATGGGGACCGTGGCGGGCACCGCCGTCATGAACATCAGCACCACGCCGAAGGCCAGGAAGTCGGCCAGCAGAATCAGGCCCAGCCGGCGCGGATCCGGGTGCCCCGTGACGCCGGCGAGGAGCGAGCCGATGATCGAACCCACCCCCAGCGCCGAGATGATGGTACCGAAGGCGGCCGCGCCCTCGGGCAGATAGGCGTCCGCGAACGCCGGGATCCCCACCATGAAGGGACCGCGAAACACCAGACTGAGGGCCCCGAGCAGCAGGATGAACGTGCGCAGCGGCAGATCGTTCCACGCATGGCGCAGGCCCTCCACCAGCGCCGTCCAGACGTGGGCAGGCGCCGCGCCCTCCGGCGGATAGCGGTCCCGGATCATCAGCAGGATGACAAGCGGCACCACGAAGCTCAGCGCGTCCAGACCGAACACCAGGGAGAGACCGGCCGCGTCCTCGATACCGGTGCCCTCGGTCGACGCGAAAGACGCGATCAGCACGCCGGCGAGGAGCGGTCCCAGCACCAGCGTCACCTGGGCGGTGCCCTGAAACAGGCTGTTGCCCGCCGCCAGCCGCTCCGGCGGCAGCAGTCGCGGCGGAAAGGCGCTGGCCGCCGGAAACATGAACGCATCGGCCACGCCGAACACGAACGCGATGCCGTACACCAGCCAGATGTCGATCGTCCCGGTGAGGGTGGTGAGCGCCAGGGTGAGCACGAGCCCCATGCGCACCGCGTTGGAGACGAACATCACCAGCCGCGGCGAGTAGCTGTCCGTCACCACGCCGCCGATCAGCATGAGCACGGCACGGGGGACGGCGGCGACGGCGAGCACCGTGCCCATCACCAGCGGGTCGCCGGTGAGCTTCAGCACCAGCCACGGCAACGCGATGAAGGTGAGCTGGTCGCCGGTGAGCGAGACCGCAGCCGCCAGCCAGAACAGCCGGTACTCGCGAAAGCGCAGCGTTTCGACGAAGGCTCTGATACGTCCTCCGGCGATCCCTACTCGTGCGCCGAGAGGGTCAGGCGGTGTACCCCGGTGGCGCCACGAAGCCGCCGATCTCCTCGGCCATCAGGCGCGCGAACTCGATGGTGGTGGCGTCGTCGAACTCGGCGCCGATCACCTGCAGCCCGATGGGCAGCCCGTCCTCGGACACACCGGTCGGAAAGACGGTGCTCGGCAGATAAGACAGGGTCGCAAGGCCCGCCCAGAACAGCTGGTTCATGTACGGCTGCGGCTCGCCGTTCACCAGGATCGTGCGCTGCATCTGCGGGCTGTGGTCGTGGGGAAACGCGGTGGTCGGCATGATGGGGCAGACGAGCACGTCCCACTCCGAGAAGAACGACTGCCAGCCGAAGCGATAATACGTGCGCTGGTTGTCGAGCCCCATCCACTGCTGGTGGTCGATGTTATCTTCCGGCGTGGTCCCGATGACCGCCATGAGCAGCTTGAGGTAGACACCGAAACCCTCGGCGCTCACGAAATCCGGCCGCGCCGTGTCGGAGACCTTGCCGCCGCGCTTCGCCACCACGTCGCCGACCATGACCACCCGGTCGGCCACCTCCCGGGATACGGGCGACACGCCGTGGTCCGGCAGCAGCGCGACCCGCAGCCCTGCCAGCGACGTCATGCGCGGCGGTGGCAGCTGCAGCCGCCAGCCGGGTGCGGCAAGCACGTCCGCCCCGGCGACGATGTCGAGCGCCGCGCGCAGGTCTCCGGCACTGCGCGCCATGGGCCCGACCACGGCCAGATCAGGCTCGGCAACGACCCCCGGTGGCGCCTGGCCGCGGCCCGGCACGATCCCGTGGGTCGGCTTGTGGCCGTACACGCCGCAGAAATGCGCCGGGTTGCGGATGGAGCCGCCGATGTCAGAGCCGCTGTCGAGGCCCGTCATGCCGGTGGCCAGCGCCACCGCGCTGCCGCCGGAGGAGCCACCCGGCGTGCGCGACAGGTCCCAGGGATTGTTGGTCTGACCGTAGACCTCGTTGTAGCTCTGGAAGTCCCCGAGCATGAACGGCACGTTCGTCTTGCCCATGAAGTGCGCGCCCGCCGCCTGGTACCGGCTCACCACCACCGAGTCCGTCTTCGCGACGTTGTTGGCCCAGTCCGGGTTACCCCAGGTGGTCGCGGTCCCGGCCAGGTCGTAGGCCTCCTTGATGGTCATGGGCAGCCCGTGCAGGGGCCCGAGCACCTCTCCCCGGGCCAGGGCCTTGTCTGCCGCGGCCGCTGCAGCCAGCGCCCGATCGAAGATGCGCACCGGCACCGCATTCAGCTTGCCGTCGTAGCGCTCGATCCGCTCGATGAAGTAGCGGGTCAATTCCACGGAGCTCATCTCGCCGCGCTTCAGCCGGCCCGCGAGGGACAGTGCGGACTCGAACGCGAGCCCATCGTCGGACCCGGCGGCGTGGGCCGCCCCCGTGCCCAGAAGCTGATACAGCAGGGCCGAGCCGGTCAGCCCCGCGCTGCGGCCGAGAAAAGCGCGACGCGACCAGGCGGTGGTGTCACCTGTCATTGATTCTCCCCCCCAGACGCCGTGATGAGGCGGTCGCCGCATCCGGCGGCGGAGCCAGTGTACCCCGGCCCGGCACCCGATTCAGCCTGCCAGGGAGGAATGCGGTTGCACGACAGCACCCGGCGGGCGTAGGTTGGGCGGACACAGCCGACAGCCGGGAGGCCCCAATGGCGAAGTATCATCTCGTCAGCTCCGTCACCTGACCCTGGGTCCAGCGCGCCGTGATCGTTTTGCGTGCCAAGG
>JASFLG010000494.1:0-3672 GCA_050118205.1 Pseudomonadales bacterium | reverse complement strand
TTATCCATACCCATGCAATGCCGCAACCGTTCGGCACGTTACTGGAATGGTGGAAAAGCCGTGACCTGAAGCGCTGGGCCGGGCGGACCACGGCCGAGGTTGCAGCGGAGATTACGAACAATCCCGAGCTCACCGCCGTCTTCCTCGCCCAATGGGGCGATCATGGCGGACGGCCCAGCGTGGCGAGCTTCGCCATCCACGCCCTGATCTCGTATTCCTATCTCGAGTGTGGCGCCTGGTATCCGGTCGGCGGAGCGTCGGTCATTGCCGAGAGCATACTGCCCGTCATTCGAAAGGCCGGCGGTGATGCGCGTGCCGGCGTACGGGTCGACAAGCTGCTCGTCGACGATGGACGGGTCACCGGCGTTCGCACCAGCGATGGCGAAGACATTCACGCAGACGTCGTCGTTTCCACGATTGGCGCATACGAGACGGTCGATCAGCTGTTGCCGGACGGTCTCGGCGTAGATGACTGGGTCAGCGAGATTCGTTCATTGCCGCCGGGCATCTGTCACTTCTCGATGTATCTCGGTTTCGAGGGAGACGTGGAAGCAGCCGGGGCGACCAGGGCGAATCACTGGTTCTATCCGGGTGGCGAGGCGGACGTCGTCTGGCAGGATACGGCAAACACCGATCCACCCGCGTTGTTCGTGTCCTTTGCGTCCCTCAAAGACGCTGCCCATGACCCCGGTCCGAAGCAACGACATACCGGCGAAGTCATCGCCTGGGCGGACTGGAGCGCCGTATCGGACTGGGCGGACAAGCCGCCAGGAAAGCGCGGCGAGGAATACCAGGAATTCAAGAAGAACGTCGAAGCGCGAATGTTCGCACAGTTCGAGTCCCGTTTTCCGGAACTTGCAAAACTGGTCGTGTTTCGGGAAATCGCCACGCCGCTTTCGACGGTATTCATCACCGGGCACCGGAAGGGTGCGTTCTACGGCATCGACGTGACCCCCGACAGGATGTCTTCAAATGCGCTCCATATGAAGACGCCGGTCAAGGGCCTGTACCTGGCCGGACAGGACGCCGCCTCGCCTGGTATCCCTGGTGCATTGTGGGGCGGTATCCTCTGTGCGGGCAATATCGACCCCAGGGTCTTCAAACAACTTAGATAAAAACCCAGGGTGCCGGTGGTAACACCGTCACTTGTCGGTTTCATCCCTGAGGCGATTCATCGAGCGCGACAGGCCGGAGTGGGCTCGGCCGAAACGCCGTGCGACTTCCGTGCCCGTTGCAGAGCCTTGCCGGGTGCGGGCATGGTCCGTAACGCCATGCTGCACAACATTGCTTGACCTGGCCCAGCCCGATCAGCCGGGGATCGTATACGTTTTCATTGCAGTCTTCGGGAAGACGCATGTCTACAGCAGCACCACGCTCACCGCCGCGCCCAGGTAGATCACGAGCACGAGGAAGCTTTCAAATCCCATCCGCGCAATGCCGTAACGCTCCCGTCGCAGCAAGCCCAGCAGCAGTATGCCGGTGAGCAGAATGGCGATCGCGCTCCAGACGAGCTGCTGACTTGTGGTGGCGTGGTAGATGGACCCGCCCCGGTACGTAACGTCGGCGGCAGCGATGACGATGACGTTAAAACAATTCGTGCCGAGAATGTTCCCCACCGCCAGCGTGAGCGCACCATAGCGGATTGCGGCGAGCGTGGTCACCAGCTCGGGCAGCGACGTGAACACGGCGGTGAGCAGCGTACCGACAAGGGTCTGGGACAGCGGCGTTCTTTCGACCAGGGTTTCGGCCGAGCTCATCAGCAGCCAGCCGGCGGCACCGGTAAGCGACGCCATCAAGAGGAACTGAAACCACAGACTGGAAAGCGTCTGGTCGCGGGATCGGTGCCCTTCGGGTTCGTCAACCACAGTTTGCGCAGTTCGCCTGGGCTGCCACATGGGGGTGTCGAGATCCCGCCGGACCAGGTGGTAGCCGAACAGGTAGGTCACCAGCAGCACGGGTGTCGCGGGATGCACGCCCAGTACGGCGAAGTTCGGAGTCAGCATCGCTAACAGGGGGATGGTCAGGAGCACGATGAAAAGACCCGCCTGGATCAGGTTGCCGGATGAGGCGGCCGCGTGCTCGAGATTGGCTCTTCGGTAGGTGAGATCCCCTACGGCCAGGAATGCCAGATTCACTGCCATGCTGCCCAGGATGTTCCCCATGGCCAGCTCGGCGTAGCCGTCCGCGGCCGCCGTCAGTGTGGCGGCGAAATCTGGCACCGAGGTAACGCCGGCCAGAAACAGCCCGCCCATCAGCGCCTCGCCCCAGCCCGTTTTGTCCGCCAACCGGTCGGCGAAATTGGCCAGCCGGATGCCACACAGAGTGATGACCGCCGCAGCGCCAATGAACACCGCAACGCTGCCAGGGAGAGAATCAACCATCAAATCCGCTCTCGGTGCAATGGGTCAGCAGCACACGGTCTCTTCGCATTCGTCGCGACGTGTGCCCACTCAAACCCGCCAGTTACAGCGTCACAGTATCTGACAGTGAGCGCTTCGTATTGGGGTTTTACCTCCATTCCTCAGTTTCTCCACCGTTGATTGAACAAGCACAAGAACAACCGGACGGGCTATGGGTGTTACGGCAGAATCCGAGCTACGTTTCGAGGGCCAGATGAGCGCCGCCGGCGATCGGCTCAGGCGGCGCTGATCCGCCGGGAGCGAAGCACCGTGAGTGTCTCGGTGTGCTCCCGAGCGGCGACCCATTCCGGGCGGGGTGCCGGCGCGGCGTAGGGCTCACCGAGCCGGTTGTGAACGCTGTTGAACACGAAGAACAGGTTGGCCCGGGATACCGGCGAGGGGTTGTCGCTGGAGGCATGCAGCGTGTTGCAGTCGAACAGCGTCACGGTGCCCGGCCCGCCGCGGGCGGGCACGATGCCGCGGCTTTGCGTGGCGTCCTCGAGATGGGAGATCTCCGGCACGCCGACGTTCTGACGTTTCAGCGAGGTCTCCCAGTACCGTGCCGGTGTGGCGCCGACGGTGGGATAGAAGGTTTCGTGGGACCCGGGCACCAGCAACAGCGGGCCGTTCAGGTCATTGTTCTCGGTAAGGTTGACGGAGACGCTGAAGCAGCGCATGACCGGCATGCCGTCCTCGGCGTGCCAGGTCTCGAAGTCGCTGTGCCAGTCGAAACCGCGGCCGCTGAAGGCGGGTTTACGGTTGAGGCGGGACTGATGGATGTACACGTCGCTGCCCAGGATCTGGCCGGCGAGGTCGATCAGCCGGGCATCGCGGGTCACCGCGTCGAAGCGGGCGGAAAGCCGATGTATGGAGAAGATCGACCGGATCGCGCCGGAATCCGGCTCGGTGATGACGCCCGGACGCCGCAGCGTCTCGCGGTCGTGCTGGTAGGCATCCAGATCATCGAGGAACTGGCGCACCTGCGCCGGCCTGAAGAACCCCTCCAGAACGAGGAACCCGTCTCTGCGGAAACGCTCGAGCTGCGCCGCCGACAGCGGGCCGTCGTGATGGCCGGCGGCGTCGTGGATGACCGGCTCCTCGCGGGGAATCGGACGGCGTGGCTCGGACAGCCGGGTCGGATAGGGATCGAATGCGGATGCGTTGAGCATAAGTCGCTACCTCCTCTAGCTGGTGGTGCTCGAAGTGTCTGGGTCTGCTGTGCGCCGACGCCGACGCCGACGCCGACGCCGACGCCGACACGGGCTGCGCGGGA
>JASFLG010000493.1:0-3689 GCA_050118205.1 Pseudomonadales bacterium | reverse complement strand
TCCGGCCCGACGGTGGTCGTGCTGGCCATCGGTGAGGCGGCCCGGGCCGGGAACTTCGCGCTCTATGGCTACGACCGGCCCACCAACCCCCGACTGACCGCGCTCGGCGCCGTGCCTCTGGCCGATACCACCTCCTGCGCCACCTACACCACAGCCGCCGTGGGCTGCATCCTGTCGCCCATGCGGTCCGGCTCGAGCGACTACGAGCCGCTGCCGAACTACCTGTACCGCTCGGGGGTGGACGTTATCTGGCGGGCCAACAACTGGGGCGAGCCGCCGCACCTCGAGGTGGCCACCTACCAGCGCGCCCGCGAGCTCCGCCAAGGCTGCGAAGGGCCCGGCTGCGACCACGACGAGGTCCTGCTGAACGGGCTCGCAGAGAGGATAAGCACCTCCGACCACGAGCGTGTGTTCGTGGTGCTGCACATGCGCGGCAGTCACGGTCCCGCCTACTACAGCGAATACCCGCCGCGCTTCGAGGTGTTCCGGCCGGTATGCGAATCGGTGGATCTCAGCGAGTGCTCCCGGGAAGCGCTGGTGAACGCCTACGACAACACCATCCTCTACACCGACTACGTGCTCGGCCTTGTCATAGAGATGCTCCGCGGAATGCCCGACACGCCTTCGGCGCTCCTCTACCTTTCCGATCACGGAGAGTCACTCGGCGAGTACGGTCTCTACCTGCACGGAACGCCCTGGACGATCGCACCCGACGTGCAGAAGATCATCCCGTTCCTGGTGTGGACCTCGGAGGCATTCCGGGCGCGCGAAGGGATCAGCATGGACGCCCTCGCCCGGCAGGCACATCACTCCCAGGCGAACGTGTTCCACAGCGTGATGGGGGCGTTCGACATGACCAGCGACGTCTACGACCCGACCCTCGACGTCTTCGCGGCGGCCGGGGACAGGGAAGCGATCCAGGCGGCCCAGCCCTGATGGCGCCGCGGTGCTACTCCTGCGCTGCCTTGTACACGACACCGGCCTTCATCACGAAGTGCACGCGGCCGAACTCGGCCGGATCGGTGAGCGGATCGCCCGGCACGGCAATGACGTCTGCGTACCTGCCCGGGGTCAGGCTGCCCAGCTCCTCGCTCTGACCGAGCAGATCGGCCGCGCTCACGGTAGCGCTGACGATGGCTTCCATGGGCGGCATCCCGGCCTCGATCATGTAGGTGAACTCCTTCCAGTTGTCACCATGGGGCGAAACGCCGGTGTCCGTGCCGAATGCGATCTTCACGCCGGACGCGTAGGCCCGGGCGAACGTGTCCTGAATGAGCGGACCGATGGCGGCCGCCTTGGGGCGCACCAGCTCGGAGAAGTAGCCTGGCTCCCCGGCCTTCTCCGCGACGAATCGTCCGGCAATGATGGTCGGCACGTAATACGTGCCGTGCTTGCGCATCAGGCGCATCACCTCGTCGGTCATGTAGGTGCCGTGCTCGATGGAGTCCACGCCGCCCACCACGGCACGGCGCATGCCTTCCGTGCCGTGCGCGTGCGCCGCCACCTTGTAGCCGTAGTCCCGGGCCGCGGCGACGATGGCCCGGATCTCTTCCACGGTGAACTGCGGATTCTGGCCGCTCGCCGCCTGGCTCAGCACGCCGCCGGTGGCGGTGATCTTGATCAGGTCGGAACCCTCCTTGTAGCGGGTACGAACCGCCTTATACGCATCCTCCACCCCATTGATCACCCCTTCGCTCGGGCCGGGGTCCCAGGTGAGCTCGTCATTGCGCCCGTTGCTCGGATCCGCGTGTCCGCCGGTGGTGGCGATGGCCTTGCCGGCGGTGAACACGCGCGGGCCAACGATCCAGCCGCCGGCGATGGCGTCGCGCAGCGACTGAGCGAGTCCGTGGCTGGTGCCCAGGTCACGCACCGTGGTGAAGCCGGCCATGAGCGTGCGCTCGGCATAGACGACGGACCGGTAGGCATAGTCGGCGGGATTCAGGGTGAAGCTTTCCACCTGACGCCGCGGGCTCTGCTCGCTGGTGAGGTGCACGTGCATGTCCAGCCAGCCGGGCATCACGGTGGCGGCAGTGAGATCGATGACCCGATCCTCCGCCTCGCCGGGACGGTACCCATCCTCGACCGCCACCACCCGCTCGCCCTCGATCACCACGGTCTGCCGGGTCAGGACCTCGGATCGGGTCACATCGATGAGGCGACCGGCGTGAATGAGGGTGCGCTCCGCCATCGCGGGCGGCGCAAGCAGCCCCATCAGCAGCGCGATCACCGCGCCTGTCGTCAAGTTTCGCACCAGATTCTCCCCCTGGTCAGGCGTTTTTCGGGTTGTTCCGCCCGCTATTGTCACCCTGGCGGGAGCCACGTCCAGCCTCGGGGCCCGGCCGGGCGTTTGCTGGATATCATGGTGCAGTGCAGCGATAATACGCTGTTTGCGCCCGCAGCAAGGGCATCAGTGGGGGAGTCTCTTGGCCGAGCCGAACGTAAAAACCGCCAACATCGAGAAGATCGTCGAGTCCGTGGCATCCCTGCAGGCGGATTTCGAGGATCACCGGTACATCTGCAGCGATCAGATCGCCACCGCAGTCTACCTCGCCTACCACCTGCGCAAGCCCATTCTCATCGAAGGGCCGCCCGGGGTGGGCAAGACCGAGCTGGCCAAGACCACGGCCGAGATGTTCGAGCTGCCGCTGATCCGGCTGCAGTGCTACGAAGGTCTGGACGAAGCCAAGGCGATCTACGAGTGGAAGTACGGCAAGCAGCTGCTCTACACCCAGGTGCTGAAGGAGACCCTGGACGAGGTGCTGCAGGGCGCCCGGGGATTCGCGGAATCCGTCAACCGGCTGCACGAATTCGGCGACATTTTCTTCTCCGAGGAGTTTCTGGAGCCACGGCCGCTGCTGAAGGCGCTGAAATCCGAGCACGGCTGCGTGCTGCTCATCGACGAGGTGGACAAGTCCGATCACGAGTTCGAGAGCCTGCTGCTCGAGATGCTGTCCGACTTCCAGGTCTCCATCCCGGAGATCGGCACCGTGAAAGCCGCCGCCGAGCCGCCCATGGTGTTCCTCACCAGCAACAACACCCGTGAGATCTCGGACGCCCTGAAACGGCGCTGCCTGCACCTGTACATCCCGTTTCCGGACGTGGAGCTCGAGCAGCGCATCATCCACGCCCGGGTACCGGAGATTCCGCCGAATCTGCAGAAGCAGCTGGTCGCCTTCATTCAGCAGCTCCGCGACATGGACCTGAAGAAGGTGCCGGCCATCTCCGAGACCATCGACTGGGCGCGGACCCTGGTCCTGCTGCATACGGAGCGTCTCGATCCACAGCTGGTGCGCGACACGCTGAACGTCGTCCTCAAGTTCCAGGAAGACATCGAGAACGTGGACGCGGAGATCACCACCCTGACGAGCAACGCGCTCAAATAACGCGGGCGGGATGGATCGCACCCTCACCAACTTCATCCGCGCGCTCCGGAACTCCGACGTCCGCATCTCCACGGCCGAGACCCTGGATGCATTCAACGCGGTGGAGCTGGTGGGCTATGAGGATCGCGACTTCCTGAAACGCACCCTGTCGCTGGTGCTGCCGAAGACGGCGGACGAGAAAGAGACCTTCGACTCCTGCTTCGACCAGTTCTTCTCCTTCGAGGACGTGCGCGGAGAACGCGCCTCCGGCACATCGGAATCCGAGGCAGAGGGCGACGAGACCGGCGGCGAGGGCGAGGGTGGCGG
>JASFLG010000492.1:0-3695 GCA_050118205.1 Pseudomonadales bacterium | reverse complement strand
GGCGCCACATCAGCGCGCACGCCCTTCTCCAGATCGGCGAACGTCATCACACCCACCTTGGCCCGGGTCTCGCCGCTGACCAGCTGGTAGACGTTGGGGGCGAGCAGACGGCCCGCGGCGCGCTGCCAGCCCGGCAAGCCGGAGAGGTCGCGGAGCAGGACGTAGAGGTCGAGCAGCGTGTCGGTCTGACCCCGGGTGAAGGAGCCGTACAGCACGATGGCCTCCACCTGCTCACCGAATCTCTCGCGGGCCGCCGCGACGAGTGCGCGCACCTGCGGGTCGTCGGCGAAGTTGCGATCCGCAAGCATGGCATCCACCGCCGGGAGCACGCCCCCCCGGCCGAGTGGTTCACCGACCACCGTAGGCGCTCCGGGTGGTGGAGAACGTGCGGAAGGCTGCCGGGTGAGTCTCGGCCGCCTGGGCCGGATCGGCCATCCAGGAGACGAGGGGCGAGCCCTTGTACTGCCGCACCGCGAATCCCTGGGCAAGGCGCACGAAGAGCACGCCGGTGGAGAGCACCGTCCAGATCAGCACGGAAAGGAAAGCCCAGGTCGGCTGCCCGAGCAGGGTGAACACCGTCAGCAGGATCAGGCACGGATTGCGCCGGCCCGTCACCAGCCGGAAGTAAGCGTCGAAGGGTCGCCAGGTGAACAGGGACAGATCGCCCAGCATATGGAACAGTCCCTCGGCGATACGCCCGCCGATGTAACCGGCAAAGAGCCAGACGTACAGCGTCTCCGGCCCAAGGCCCCAGAGGGTCGGCGGGCTGGCGAGTCCCAGGCCCCAGAGCCAGTACCAGAATGGTGGGTGCAGCAGATCCATGCCGTGGTCGAGCCAGTGACCGGCCTGACTGGATCTCACGGTAACCCGGGCGAGCTTACCGTCCACGGTGTCCAGGAAGGTCATGATCCAACCGGCCGCGAGCCCGGTGAGGTAGGCGCCTTCGTAGAAACACCAGCCGGCGAGGACCATCAGCACGAAGCCGGTGATGGTCACCATGTTCGGCGTGATGTGCCGATCAGCGCACCAGGCCACGACCCGCTTCGCGGGCCTGGGCCACCAGAACTTGGTGACCAGATCGGTGACCCCTTTGTAGGCACTGCCGTAGAGACGGTTGGTCAGGGCTTCCCGGTCCGTATCCCGGATCGGCGCCAGCGTCGGCGCATCCGTGCGGCGCAGACTGCTCTCGAAACTCTGCAGTGCCTCCACCTCGAAGTGCTCGAGCCCCTCTCCCGGCCCCTCGCCCTTCAGCGTTGCCAGTGCTGCTTCCAGGTCCGTCACATCCACGTGCGCGGCCGCCGCGACATCACCGTCGAACAGCACACCCTTGCGGTCGAGCAAGGCACTCAGCGTGCGTATCTCGTAGAGGTAGTCCGCCCGGATCAGCAGAACCGTCGCGGCATCTGCGAGCTCGTCACGGCTCTCCACCAGGCTCACGTCGGCCAGGCTCGCGAGCTGGCGCCGCAGCCGTTCCCGTGACGTGATGCCCCAGAGCACCACGGCGCTGTCGCCGATGATGTAAGCGCGCGTCGTCATGCGTGCGTCCTTGATTCCTGATTAGAGACCGAGGGCGACGATCCGTTCGATGAGGGTGTCCACCTGCTCGTCCGTATGAGCGGCAGACAGGCTGAAGCGCAACACGCTGCCCCCCTCCGGGACCGCGGGCGGCAGCATGAGATTGCAGTAGACGCCGGACTCGAGCAGCCGTTGCCAGGCATTGAGCGCGAGTCCCCGGTCTTCCAGGCGCACGGCCACGACCGGGCTGAGCTCCGGGCCGAGGCGCAGGTTGCGTGCCTTCAGCGCCCCGTAGAGACGCTCGGCATTGTGCCAGAGCTTCGCCTTGAGCTCGGGCCTCGTTCTCAGAGCGTGCAGTGCTGCACGGGTGGTGGCAATCACGCTCGGACAGGGCGAGGCGGTGAACATGTAGGGCCGGCTCGCGTACTGAAACAGTGAGAGCTCCTCGTGGCGGCTCACGCAGAATCCGCCGGTGCTGGCCAGGCTCTTCGAGAAGGTGCCGACGACGAAGTCCACCTCGTCCAGGACCCCGGAGGACTCCACCACGCCGCGGCCGTGCTCGCCGTACACGCCCAGCGAGTGCGCCTCGTCGACCATGAGCAGCGCATCGTGGCGCTGTGTCACCTCCACGAGCTCCGGCAGCGGCGCCGTGTCGCCGAGCACGCTGTAGAGCCCCTCGGTCACCACCAGCGTGCGCGCGGCACGATCCTTCAGCCGCGACAGGCGCTTGTCCAGGCTGTCCGGATCGTTGTGCTTGAACCGGTAGATGCCGGCGCGCGTCATCGACGCGCCGTCGTAGAGGCTCGCGTGCGCATCCGCGTCCAGGAGCACCGCATCCTCCGGCCCGAGCAGGGCCGACAGCACCCCCAGGTTGGCGGCGTATCCGGTGGTGAACACCATGGCGTAGGGATAGCCGTAAAACTCGGCCAGCTCGCGCTCGAGCGCCCGGTGCCCGGAGTAGTTGCCGTTGGCCATCCGCGAGCCGGTGGTGCCCGTGCCGAGCCGGGCGAGCGCTGCCTGACCCGCCGCAATGCAATCCGGATCGAACGTGAGGCCCAGGTAGTTGTTGGTGCCGGCGAGAATGGTGTGCCGGCCGTTGATCACGGCTTCGGTGGGCGAGACGATCTCGTCGATCACCACCTTGCTCGGATCCGCGTCGAGCAGCGCCTCCCGCTGCTCCGCCAGATCGCTGAATTTTGCGAGTAAGCTCATCGGTTCATCTCCTTCAGCCCACTTCCTCCTCAACCAGACCGGCCAGCTCGCCGAGCGTGCGAATGCTGGCGAGCCGGTCCACCTCGATGAGAATGTCGAAGTGGTCCTCGACGTCGGCGATGAAATCCATGACTTGAATGGACTCCAGAGCGAGATCGTCCACCAGATCCGTGTCCGCCTCCAGGTCCGTCAGCTCCTTGTCGAGCGACTTTCTCAGCAGCTGGCACAGTTGGGATTCTGTCTCGGTCATGGATCCGACTCCGCTCCTTGGGGGCCAGCTGACGATTCAAACAGGCCGCTGACGCCATCGGCAAGCGGAATCCTTGGCGCCCAGCCACTGCTCACCCCGAATCCGGCGTCCTTCGCGACCCAGCGAGGATGGATGAGCTCGCGGACCTTGCCCCGGGAAAGCATGATCGGCCGGCCGGTGACTCGCGCCACACCCTCGTTCATCCAGGCCAGGGCATTGAGCGCCGCGGCGGGCAGGTGAACGAAGCGGGGCTCGCCTCGGCAGACGGCGGCCGCAATCTCGTTCCAGTCATAGCCATCCACCTTCCCGTCGTCGATGGCGTAGACCCGGTGCAGATGCACGGCGGGGGCTTTCAGCCAGGCCAGCACCGCCGCCACCAGATCGTCCACGTGCAGCATGGACAGGCGCTGGCTCCGGTTGCCGCCAGGCACGGGCACCAGCCCACGCCGCGCCCAGCCGAACGATGCCCGCATCTCGGTGTCGCCGGGTCCATAGACCGCCGGCGGGCGAAACACTGTCCAGCGCAGCGCATCGAACGACTCCAGAACCCGCTCCCCTTCACGCTTGGACCGGGCATAGTGAGACAGCTCTGGCGCCTCGGCGGCAAGCGAACTCAGATGCAGCAGAGCCGGCGGTGCGCTCAAGCGGCTCATGGCCTCGCACAGGGCACGCACACCGCTCACGTTCGCCCTCTCGAAATCCTCGTATCGCGCGCCGC
>JASFLG010000491.1:0-3722 GCA_050118205.1 Pseudomonadales bacterium | reverse complement strand
CCCTACGAAGAAGCGGCGATCGCCGCCATCACGCCGTGGACCCGACCGTTGTTTGACTACGGCACCGAGGCCGCGGGCCAGGGCATTGTCACTCGGCGACTTGGCCCCGGCGGCTTTCCCATTTATCCGGCGCGGGACGGCTTCGTGAGAGTCCTGGTCGCGACACCCAGGCAGTGGGATGCGTTCGTGAAGCTGATGGGCAGCCCGGAAGACATGGTTTCGGGGCCGTGGTCGGATCCGGAGTTCCGCCGGACGAACGCCGATGCTCTGCAGCTGATCTGCACGGAGCTGACCAGGTCGCGAACGGTCTCCGAGCTGTTCCACGAGGGGCAGCGCCTTGGACTGACGATCACGCCCGTCTCATCGCTGACGGACTTCCGCAACGATCCACACATCGTCGCGCGGGAACTGTTCGTCCCCGTGGACGATCCGGAGTTCGGCCCGATGGAGCTCATGCGCCCCCCGGCGCTGCTCGGGGACGAGGCATTGCAGTGCGACGTGATCCCTGCCCCCGGATTGGGTGACCACCAGCAGGCGGCGTTCGAGCTGATCCAACGTCCGCTGCCGGCGGCGGAGCCGAGCGGAGGCCGCACCGATCTGCTCGAGGCGCCGCTGCAGGGTCTCCGGGTTCTGGAGCTGGGTGTGGGCGCCGTGGTGCCGGAAGCGGCGGCGCTGCTGGCTTCGTTCGGCGCCGAGATCATCAAGGTGGAATCCCGGGTCAATCCGGATTTTCTGCGTCGCCAGGGCATGAACGGACCGGACGATGTGGATGGCTGTCCTACCTTCAACCAGCTCAATCTCGGGGTGAAGAGTATCGCCGTGAACATGGCCGATGCTGCCGGACGCCGGCAGATCCTGCGCCTTCTCCCCCACTGCGACATCGTCATGGAGAACATGCGCGGTGGCGTGGTGGCGAAGTGGGGCCTGGACTACGACCGTGCACGCGAGCTGCGTGAGGACATCATCTATCTCAGTAGTCAGGGCCTCGGTCGCGGACCGTACGACGGCTATCAGACCTTCGGCCCGAACCTGCAGACCTTCTCCGGCGTGACAAGCCAGTGGGCTCATCCCGATGATCCACACCCCGTCGGGACGACGCTCAACCACCCGGACCATATGGCGGGCAAGCAGGCGTTGCTGCCCTTGCTGGCGGCCCTGCTGCGGCGTGAACGCACCCGGCAGGGTGCGTTCATCGAAGCGGCTCAGGTGGAGACAGCGGCTTATCTCATCGGCGATCGGTTTCTGGAACAGCAGTTCCGAGCCGACGAGCTTCCGCCCGAGGGCAACGTCAGTCGCAGCATGGCGCCTCACGGCTGCTACCCATGCGCCGGAGAGGATCGCTGGGTCGCCATCGCCGTGGAAACCGACCAGGCCTGGCAGCGGCTCGTCGGCATCATCGGCCCACCCCCGCCCGCTCTGTCGGGACACCTGGCCGAGCTGACTTCCGGCCCAGGCCGACTGGAACACGGCCCGCTACTCGATCAGTGGTTGGCCGCCTGGACCCGGGAGAAAACCGTCGAGCAGGTCGAGCGGGCGTTGCGCGAGCTGGGCGTGGCCTGCAGCCGCGTCGTCGTCGGCAGCGAACTCGCCGCGGACGACGCGCTGCACGGGAGCGGTTTCTTTGTCGAGCTCGACCACCCGAGAATGGGCCCGAAGGTCTACACCGGGCTGCCAGTGCTGCTGGTCGGTCAGGGCAGGGTCCCGGTCTCCAGGCCGCCGCTTCTCGGCGAGCACACGCGGGAGGTTCTCGGCCACTGCCTCGCAGTCGATGAGGAGGAACTCAGCTCCCTGCAGAGCACGAACGCGATCGGCTTCTAGTCGTACGCGCCGATAATGCACACAGCGGCCACGTTGGACATGGGTGAGCCGCCCAGGTTGTGGGTCATGCCGATGCTGGGGCTGGCGAGCTGACGTTCGCCGGCGCGACCCTGCAGCTGCAGGTACATCTCATACAGCATCCGGATGCCCGATGCGCCGATCGGGTGGCCGAAGCACTTCAGACCGCCGTCGATCTGGCAGGGGATCTGCCCATCCGCATCGTAAAAACCGTCCATCACGTCGGCGATGGCGCCCCCTTCCGGAGACAGCTGCAGGTCTTCCATCGTGACCAGCTCGGTGATCGAGAAGCAGTCGTGGCACTCGAACATGCTCACCTGATCCCGCGCCTTGCTGATCCCGGCTTCTTTGTACGCCTTACCCGCCGCGATACGCGTGGTATGGAAGTAGCTCCCGTCCCAGGAGTTGTGGCCGGATTCCGACCCGTTGGACAGGGCGAGCTGCAGGGCTTTCACCGACACGAGGTTTTCCTTGCCCAGACTCCGCGCCATTTCGGGAGTGGTGACGATGGCGGCAGCCGCTCCGTCACTCACGCCGCAGCAGTCGAACAACCCGAGGGGCTCTGCGATCAGGGGCGCGTTGATGGCCTGATCTTCGGTAATCTCCCTGCGCAGGTGGGCCTTGGGATTCTTTACGCCGTTGGCGTGGCTTTTCACCGAGACATGGGCAATGGCGCGCTTCAGGTCGTCCCGGTTGATGCCGTGCTTGGCACGGTAAGCGCTGGCCAGTTGCGCAAAGTTCCCCGGCGCCGAGCCGTTGGCGGCCCACTGGGGATTCAGCGTACCCCCGGTACCGCCCGGCAGCCCGCCGTATCCGGTGTCTTTCAGCTTCTCCACACCCAGCGCCAGCGCAATGTCGCAGGCGCCGGATGCCACCGCATACACGGCGCCGCGGAACGCATCCGAGCCCGAGGCACAGAAGTTTTCCACCCGGGTAACCGCGATGTTGGGCAGGCGCAGGGTGGTGGACAGGGGCAGTCCGCCCTTCCCCACGTTGATCTCTTCATAGTGAGTCGAGAGCCAGGCCGCATCGATCTGCGACATGTCAATGCCCGCGTCGGCAATGGCTTCGTCGAATGCTTCCACCATCAGTTCCTCGGCGCCGCAGTCCCAGCGTTCGCCGAACTTGGAACAGCCCATGCCCAGAATTGCCACCTTGTCTTTGATTCCCGATGCCATGATCAGCTCCCGTTGCTGGTTTGTTAGCCGGCCAACGATTCCTTCGCCTGACTGTTTTGAGAAGCGCTGTTGTCCTTCACCGGTACCGCCTTCCAGAAGTAGCGGGTGAAACTACGCTTGCTGTCGCGTGACTTGATACGGAACACCATGCGTACCGGCATGCCCACCTCCACGTCACCGGGTTCCACATCGGTGATGTCGGTCATGAAGCGGCCACCATTGACGAATGTGACCATCCCGTAGTGCGAAGGCGGATCCGCGGAGTAGGCCAGATAGTCTGCCGACCACGTCAGCACGTTGGCGGGCTCGTCCCGGAATGGATACGGCTCCTGGGTGTGGTGCGCCCGGCACTGCGGATTGACGCACACGTCAGTGCGCGGAAACTGCAGCGTGTCGCACTGCGTGCAGCGTCCTCCGATCAGGCCCGTGAGCATGTCGCGCTTACGGTAATTGACCGTCAGCGCGGTTTTGTAGTCATCGTTCTCGGCGCGCATGCCTTTTTCCAGCACGATCAGATCGTTGAAGGCGAGAAACTTCTGGTAGTTCGTCTCGGGCACGCCGGCGCTCAGGGCTTCGTCCACCCTTGCCGCGGCACGGTAGCCCGGAAGACGTTCGGTTGCGCGCAGCAGAATGGCATCGCAACCCTGACCGAATCCGACCACCAGCACCAGATCGCCGGGTTCCACTCGGGTTTCGGCCGCATGAAAA
>JASFLG010000490.1:0-3725 GCA_050118205.1 Pseudomonadales bacterium | reverse complement strand
AATCCGAAGAATCCCGGACGCCAGCCGACGAGGCGATCGTCCAGTACCTGCGCGCCGAGCCGGATTTCTTCCAGCGCCACGCCGGGCTCCTGTCGGAGCTGAATCTACCCCACGACAGCGGCCGCGCCGTCTCGCTGATCGAGCGTCAGGTCGCCATTCTGCGCGAGCGCAACATGCAGATGCGGCGGCGCATGAACGAGCTCCTCCAGGCGGCAAAGGACAACGACGAGCTGTTCGCCAAGACGCGCACGCTCACCCTGGAGCTGCTCAACGTCGAGAGCTGGGCGGAGCTCAACGAGGTGCTCGCGACGTACGTGCTCGCCGACTTCCATGCCGATTTCGTCTGCGCCCACGTCATCGGGCCCGACGTGCACTACGACCACCTCGTCAGCCACGACGCCGACCCGCCCTACGAACGTTTCGTCGGCAATCGGGCTCCCGTGTGCACCACACTGCGCGCCGAAGAGCTGGCCGGTCTCTTTCCTATCCAGACGCACGACCGGGATGGCAGCGCCGTACTGGCACCCATCGGCTGGGAAACCGGGGAAGGCTGCCTGGCCATCGGCAGCCGGGAGACAAACCGCTTCACGTCCGACATGGATACGTTGTTCGTCACCTACATCGGCGAAGTGCTCGGCCGGGTGATCCAGCGTCTGGTCCGGTGACCGGCCTGGAAGACCGGCCACTCGCCGCTGCCATCGATGCCTTCATCGAGCACCTGAAATACGAGAAGGATTACTCCGCACACACCCTGACCGCGTACCGCCGTGACCTGGAGCGCTTCTCCGCGCGCACCAGCGCGCCGCCGGAGCGGATCACGGCGCACGACATCAACGCCTACGTCGCCCATCTGCACAGCCGCGGGCTCGCGCCGAGGAGCATCCAGCGCTCGCTCTCCAGCGTGCGCAGCTTCTTCAATCATCTTCAGGCGCGCCGGCTGATCCGCAAGAACCCAGCCGTGGGGACGCGCGCGCCCAAGGCCAGGAACAGGCTGCCCCACACGCTGGACGCGGATCAGGCCGCAAGGCTGTTCGACTTCGAGGCCACAACGCCCCGCCAGAAGCGCGACAAGGCCATGATCGAGCTCTTCTACGGCAGCGGGCTGCGCCTGTCCGAGCTGGCGGGCGTCAACGTTCGCGATATCGACCTCGACGCCGGATTCGTCACCGTGCTCGGCAAGGGTCGGAAGACGCGCCAGGTGCCCATGGGACGGCACTGCATCGCCGCCGTCCGCGAGTGGCTCGCGGAGCACCCCGTCTCCGAGGCATCCGGCGAGGTGCCGCTGTTCACCGGGCGCAGCGCAGGCCGCATCAGCGTACGCACCGTGCAGGCACGCCTGAAGGCACTCGCCGCGCAGCAGCTCGGCAGCACGGACCTGCACCCGCACATGCTCAGGCACTCGTTCGCCAGCCACCTGCTCGAGTCCAGCGGCGATCTTCGCGCGGTGCAGGAGCTGCTCGGCCACGCCGACCTCAGCACGACCCAGATCTACACCCATCTCGACTTTCAGCATCTGGCCAAGGTATACGATGCGGCACACCCGCGCGCCGCATCCCGACCCGACGACTCGCACGGCGACCCCGAGGCATCCGACGGCCCGGGTCCCTGACATGGCTGACATCCGACTGATCACCTTCGACCTGGACAACACCCTGTGGGACGTCGGCCAGGTGATCCGCCACGCCGAAACGGAAATGAACACCTGGCTGGACGCCACGGTGCCGGAGTACAGACGACGGCTCGACCGAGACGCGGTGCTCGAGCTGCGCAGCCAGGTCATCGCCGACCGGCCGGAGCTGGGCCACGACGTGAGCGCTCTGCGCGAGGAAATCCTGTACCGCGGCATGCGCCGGATCGGGCTTGACGATACGGCGGCACGCCAGGCCGCGGGTCACGCATTCCGGATCTTCTTCGAGGCCCGGCAGCGGGTCGTGTTCTTCGAGCATGCCCTCGAGGCGCTCACCGATCTGGCTGGCAGCTACCGGCTCGCGGCGCTCACCAACGGCAACGCGCACATCGAAACGATAGGACTTGACCGGTACTTCAGCTTCGCGCTGTGCGCCGCGGACGTCAGGGCCAGCAAGCCCGCGCCCGACATATTTCACGCTGCCCTGGAGAAAGCCGGAGTACGGGCAGAGGAATCCATTCACGTCGGTGACAACCTGGTGGACGATATCTTCGGCGCCGGCAGCATCGGCATGCACACCATCTGGTTCAGACCGGGCGACGAGACGGACGACGACGCCGAGGTCAGGCCGAGTGCGATCGTCGAGCACCTGAGGGAGCTGCCCCTTGCCGTTCGACGAATCCACCACGGCTGAGCTGATTCTGCCACTGACGGCGGATGTCGCCCCGCTCTCCCTCGTCGGAGGAAAGGCCCGCGCCCTCATGCAGCTCAGCCGGGCCGGCCTGCCCGTGCCGTCCGGATTCTGTATCGCCACCGTCGCCTACCAGGCCGTGCTGGAAGACGCGGGTCTGCGCGCGCTGCTCGAGGCGCACGGCACCGAGGAGGCCCGGGCAACCGAGCTTTACACCCGCATCGTCGAAGCGGCCGTTCCGGAGCCGATCGAGACGGCGATCCGGAGCGCGTACGCTGCACTCGGTAGCGGCGAGCACGGCAGGGGAATTCCCGTCGCGGTGCGTTCCTCCGCCACCGCCGAGGACCTGCCCGAGCTGTCGTTTGCCGGCCAGCAGGACTCGTTTCTGAACGTGATCGGCGCCGACGCCGTGCTGGCCGCCGTGCGTCGCTGCTGGGCGTCCCTCTACGCCGAGACCGCGATCGGCTATCGGCTGCACATGGGCGTTGCCGAGATCCCGTCCATGGCAGTGGTCGTGCAGCGGCTGGTCGACGCGCAGACCGCCGGCGTGCTGTTCACTGCCGACCCCACCAGCGGCGACCGCGGGAAGCTCATCGTCAACGGCAGCTGGGGTCTAGGTGAGTCTGTGGTGAGCGGCACCGTCGCCGCCGACGCCTGGGTGCTGGACCGGGCATCGAGAAGACCCGTGCAGCACGTCCCCGGGACCAAGGCCGAACGCGTCGTTCCGTTGCCCGGCGGTGGCACGGAGAGCGAGCCCGCCCCGGAATCCCAGCGGCAAGCGCCCTGTCTGACGGACGGGGAGCTGGTCCGCCTGGCCGGACTGGGCCTGGATGCGGAGTCTCTGCTCTGTGGTCCCCAGGACGTGGAGTGGGCACTCGCGGACGGCAGGTTCTGGCTGTTGCAATCCCGACCGATCACCGGCCTGCCGCCACCACCGGCCGAAACGCGCTGGGAACCGCCCGCCGGCGTCGGCAGGCTCATGCGGCGCCAGGTGGTGGAGAACATGCCGTCCCCCTTGTCGCCGCTTTTCGAGTCGCTGTATCTCACAGATGTGCTCGACCGGGGGCTCGACGAGCTGTTCGCCGAGATGAACCTGCCGATGAGGATCGGCGACTTCATTCATACGCCCATGTTCGTGACCGTGAACGGTTACGGCTACAACCGCTACGACCTGAAGCCCGGCTGGCACTGGCTCGCCATGCTGCCGAAGATCCTGTGGTTCTATGTGACCGGTCTGCCCCGGCTCGTTCGCGCCATCGAGGAACGCTGGGCGCTGGTCGTCACCGAGTACGCTGCCGTGATCGACCGCTGGCGTGCTGTCCCCGTCGCCACCGCGTCGGACGGAGAGCTCTACCGCGGCGTCCGCGAGCTGGCCGTGGCCGATGCCCGCTACTGGGGGTACATCAC
>JASFLG010000489.1:0-3728 GCA_050118205.1 Pseudomonadales bacterium | reverse complement strand
GTGTGGGTCAGGTCGAGGACCCGATAGGGTGACAGCAGCATGGCGTTTCCTCCCTTCCCTGGGGAGAGTTTGCGGCCATCGCGGCCGTCCCTGCAACACGAGCGCCCTCTCGTCTTGAAAACTCGGCCCGGCCAGAGGCACACGCCGATTTCGCGGACATCGGGGCGACGACGCGCTGACCCCCCGATCTCCCGATTCCCGCCGCGGCCCGACAGGCGTAGAGTTGACGCCGAGCGACCGCGTGTCGTGTCTTTTCAACGCATTCCAGAACGAGAGAACGAACATGAGCGAAACGCACAAGGGCGCCTGTTTCTGTGGCGCCGTCCAGATCGAGGTGACCGGCGAGCCGAACATCATGGGCTACTGCCACTGCACCGACTGCGCCGGCTGGGCAGGCGCCCCGGTAAACGCCTTCAGCCTCTGGTCACCCGACGCGGTCAAGGTGACCGCCGGCGAGGACAAGCTCGGCAACTACGCCAAGACCCCGGGCAGCCAGCGCAAGTTCTGCACCCAGTGCGGCGGGCACGTGTTCACCGACCATCCGGCCATGGGCATGATCGACGTGTATCTGAACATCGTCCCGGGCAAGGACCACAAAGGCACCATGCACATCTTCTACGGGGAGAAGACCATGTCCGTGCCCGACGGGCTGCCCAAGTACAAGGATATGCCTAAGGAGTTCGGCGGTTCCGGGGAAGTCCTGCCGGAGTAGGTGTCCCTGGCCGCGGCGGGCCGGTCACAAGCTGTGCTACGATCCCGATCCTCAGGAGATGGGAGAGAGCAGATGGCCGAAGCCGCACGGGACCTGGCATTGGAGCTCAACCACCTGACGCCGTGCATCGGCACGGAGGTGCTCGGCATCGACCTCGGCACGGAGCAGAGCCAGGAGACCATCGACTGGCTCACCGACCTGCTCGTCGAGCGCAAGGTGCTGTTCTTTCGCGAGCAACACATCAGCGTGGAGGCGCACGTCGCCTTCGCCGCCCGCTTCGGCGAGCTGGAGGTGCACCCGTTCATTCCGAACAAGACCGCACATCCCGAGGTGATCGAGCTGAACAACGACCGGGAGCGCCCACCCCGGATCAACGTCTGGCACTCCGACGTCACCTGGCGGGAGATCCCCTCGCTCGGCTCCATCCTGCGAGCCAGGGTCATCCCCGAGGTGGGGGGCGACACCCTCTTCGCCAACATGGAAGCGGCCTACGATGCGCTGGACGATGAAACCAAGGAGCGAATCGACGACCTGGTAGCCGTGCACGACAACGAGGTCTTCCTGTCGGGATTGAAGGCCGGCGGCGCCACGGACGAGCAGGTGGAGGCCATGCGCAAGCAGTATCCGCCGGCCCGGCACCCGGTGGTGCGGACCCATCCGGTGAGCGGAAAGAAGTCGATCTACGTGAACCAGGTCTTCACCCGCACCATCGAGGGCATGGAGGAATCCGAGGCACAGGACCTGCTCGAGCGGCTCTACCGACAGGCGTGGGTTCCCGACTACCAGTGCCGCTTCCGCTGGCGGGTGGATTCGTTCGCATTCTGGGACAACCGGGCCGCACAGCACTATGCGGCCGCCGACTACTGGCCCTCGGAGCGGCGCATGGAGCGGGTGACCATCATCGGCGACCGCCCCGTCTGATCCCGCATCCCCACCGCTGCATTACCCGAAGCGTTCGTTCGGGGAACGCTACGCGAATCGTGCACGAACCGGCGAGCCCGGGTAGTCTTGCGCGCGCAGCCACCAGGAGGAGGCGAGATGAGCGACCGACTCAGTTACGCGGCGGGGCCAACCGAACCCGCCGTTCGGGACACGACCCTGGGCGACCTGCTTCGCGACGCGGCCGAGGCCGTCCCCGACCGCCCGGCCATGATCTTCGGCCACCCGGATGCCGGCGAGCGCCGGCAGTGGACCTACGCGGACATGTACGAGGATGCTCTGCGCGTGGCCCGGGCCCTGGCAACCCGCTTCCAGCCCGGCGAACGGGTGGCCATCTGGTCCCAGAACACGCCGGAATGGATCCTGGTGGAGTTCGGCGCCGCCATGGCGGGCGTCATCCTGGTGACGGTGAACCCGAGCTACCGGCCGGAGGAGCTCGCCTACGTCCTCAACCAGTCGCGAAGCGCCGGCATACTGGTCGTGCCCGAATACAGGGGCAACCGAATGCTCGAATCCGTGCAGCAGGTGCGCGGTCAATGCCCGGCGCTGCGTGAGGTCATACGCTTCGACGAGTGGGAAGCGTTCCTGAGCTCCGCAGACGAGTCGGTCGAGCTCCCCGAGGTGAAGCCGACGGATCCGGTGATGATCCAGTACACCTCCGGCACCACGGGCTTTCCCAAGGGGGCGCTGCTCCACCACCGCGGGCTGGTCAACAACGGCGCTCACACCGCCGATCGGATGGGGGTCCGGGACGGGGATACCTGGCTCGTGATGATGCCGCTCTTCCACACCGGCGGCTGCGTGCTCTGCGTGCTCGGCGCGGTCTCGCACCGGGCGACCCAGATCGTGGTCGAAACCTTCGAGCCCGGCCTGGTGCTCGAGCTGATGGAGACCTACCGCGCCAATGTGCTCGGTGGCGTGCCGACGATGCTGATCGCCATCGTGGAGCATCCGAGCTTCACCGAACGCGACCTTTCGGCTCTGCGCACCATGACCTCCGGCGGCTCCACGGTGCCGGCCGCGCTGGTGCAGCGCTTCGAGGAGCAGCTCGGTGCCACCTTCACCATCGTCTTCGGACAGACCGAGTGCTCGCCGGTGGCTTCCATGACCCGGCCCGACGATAGCCTGGAGGACAAGGCCAACACCCTGGGCGGTCCCATGCCGAACGTGGAGGTCAAGATCATCGACCCGGAGACCGGCGAGGCCGTGCCCTGCGGCGAGCTCGGCGAGTACTGCACCCGCGGCTACCACGTGATGCACGAGTACTTCGACAATCCCGAGGCCACCGCCAAAACCATCGACCCCGAGGGCTGGCTGCACACCGGTGATCTCTGCTCCATGGACGAGCGTGGATACTGCAGGGTGGAAGGCCGGCTGAAGGACATGATCATCCGCGGCGGCGAGAACATTTATCCCCGTGAGCTCGAGGAGCTGCTCTTCAAGCATCCCGACGTGGGCGAGGCGGCGGTGCTGGGTCTGCCGGATGAACGCCTCGGCGAGGTGGTGGGCGCCTTCATCCGCGGCGCGCCCGGCCGAATGCCCGACCGGGACGAGCTCTTCGCTTATCTCAGAGAGCACCTCTCGCCACAGAAGACGCCCAAGCACTGGTATCTCGTGGAAGACTTTCCCATGACCGGTTCCGGCAAGATCCAGAAGTTCGTCCTCCGACAGCAGTGGGTCGATGGGGCGTTCACCGAGATGGGCCACGACTGATCCCGGTTCTGTCCGACGGATCAGCGGGCAGAGACGAACGACAATACCCGGCCCGCGCACAGCAGGCGCCGAGCGGTTCAAACGACTTGCCGCCAGCAGAGCAAGCTGCTTTATTGACGGCCCTTTTCTTCGCATCGGGAATCCCCATGGCCTGGCTGGTCAACCGCCCCATCGGGCTCACGTATTCCGCACCGGGCGCCTTCGAGGGCTTCACGTTCTTCTGCTCGGTGCGCGGTCACCACGCGAGCGTTCTGGACATGCAGGGCCGGATCGTTCACCAGTGGCACCATCCCGAGGGCATCCAGCACCTGAAGCTGCTCGAGAACGGTCATCTGCTGATTCAGACGCTGCCGACCCCGGACTC
>JASFLG010000488.1:0-3729 GCA_050118205.1 Pseudomonadales bacterium | reverse complement strand
TGTCCGGGGATGCGCCCCCACTCGGTGCTCATGTACCGCACGTCGATCAACATGCTGTGCAACGTGGACGTGGTCACACTGCTCGATTCGTGGGGAGCGGGCTTTCTGCCGGCCGCCTCCTGCGGGCTGGGCATGTTCGAGCCGCTCGACGAGGGAGAAGTGGACGCGCTGCGCAAAGCCGCCCGGGAGTCCAACTGATACCGGAGGCCGAACGTCGCCGTAGCGATCAGATGCGGGCCTAGGAGTGAAACAGGTTCTGCAGTCCCGACTGGAGTGAATGCTCGATTCCGAAGGGTACCGTGACGATCAGGGTGGCGTTTACGATCAGCGTAGCCAGCAGCATCTGGGTCGCCGGCACGAAGAACACCAGTGCGAGGATCACAAGCAGGCCGTAGGGCTCCAACTTCTGGTAGGTGGAGAGCGCACCGCCGGACAGGAACATCTGGAAGATTCTCGAGCCGTCGAGCGGCGGAATGGGCAGCAGGTTGAAAACGCAGAGCAGCACATTGAAGTAGATGCCGACCGCCAGCACCTCGACCAGCGGCGCGTTCCCGGCCATGCCGAATCCGTGAACCGCCACCGAAAGGGCCAGCGACATGGCTATGGCGAGCAACAGGTTCGTGAGCGGACCCGCAGCACCGACGATCGCCCAGTCGCGGCGTGGATGGCCGAGATTCCGGACGTTCACGGGAACCGGCTTGGCGCCGCCGAAAAGAATCGGCGAGCCCATCAGCAGCAGAAACGCAGGTATCGCAATCGTGAACACGGGGTCTATGTGCGGAATGGGATTCAGGGTCAGACGGCCTTGTGACCGCGCGGTGGGATCACCCAGTCGATCCGCCACGAATCCGTGCGCGGCTTCGTGACTGGTGATCGACGGAATTACGACCGCCGCGATACCGAGCATGACGAGTGGGTCCATCCCTTCCTGCTTCCCGGGTCTGGTTTATGAATTGCCGTCGGTCAGGTGATTGGATCCGTTCTCGGTGACGTAAGCCGCGGCCAGGCGCTCGCCCCCGCCGTGCTCGAGGATGCTGTCGACGAACCAGAACTCGCCGCGGGTGCGCTCCGCATCCACATCGACCAGCAGATAGCCGTGCTCACGCAGGTTCACGTAGCGGATGTGCGGACGTGTGCTCACGAGCTTCCGCTCGCGCTCCTCGAGCGCGGCGCGCTCGCCCCTCGGTCCCGGTGAGGTGACCGATGTGGTCACCAGCTCCACCGCCAGGGAGCCTCGGCCGGTGTCGGCGTGGTAGGCCGCGCTCATCGGATCGGAGGCGATGTCCATGGCCCAGGCGGTGTGAATGTCCCCGGTCATCACCACCACGTTGTCGATGCGCTCCGTGGCAAGCTGATCGAGTATGAGCTGACGGGAGCCCGGATAGCCGTCCCACTGATCGGCGTTGAGCAGTATCCCGTCATCTCCGATGAGCTGACCGAACATGAGCTGCTGGCCGATCAGGCGCCAGCCGACGTCGTGGCGTACCGAGGCGCGCAGCTGCTCGGCGAGCCACGCCTGCTGGTCGATGCCGAGAATCGTGCGGCCCGGATCATTGAGCCCTGCCGTGTCCTTCCGGTCGTCGAGCTGCCGGGTGCGGCCATAGAGGCGCGTATCGAGCATGATCAGATCCGCGAGCTGGCCGAAACGGAAGCTGCGATAGATGAAGGGGCCGTTCGCGGAGGGCTGCTCGCGCACCGGGATCCACTCGTGATACGCGCGGATGGCGGCCGCGCGACGGACAGACCATTCCCCCTCGCCCCGCTCGGGATTGTGATTCTCCGCGCCGTCCCGCCAGCTGTTGTTGGCGCTTTCGTGATCGTCCCACACGCAGATCCAGGGGTGCTGCCGATGCGCTTCCTGCAGATCCGGGTCCGTCTTGTACTGGGCGTGCCGGATCCGATAGTCCGCGAGCGTAATCAACTCGTGCGGCGGCTGGTGAACCCGCCCGAACTCCTCGCCGTTGCCGTACTCGCCGGGCGCGTACTCGTAGAGGTAATCACCCAGGTGCAGCACCGCATCCAGATCCTCGCGCTCTGCGAGACGCGCATAGGCATTGAAGTAGCCGAACGGCAGGTTCGAGCAGCTGACCACGCCGAAGCGCAGACGGGACACGGTCAGCTCGGGCAGCGTTCGGGTCCGGCCGACCGGGCTCTCCTGCCCGGCCGCATCGAAGCGGTAGTAGTAGGTGCGCCCGGGATCGAGCCCCAACGCGTCCACCTTCACGGTGTGGTCCCGGGCCGGTAGCGCTATCACCACGCCCTGATTGACGATGGTCTTGAACCCGGGATCGGTGGCGATGACCCAGCGTACGGGCACGGCATTGTCCGCCGAGGTAGTGACGCGGGTCCAGAGGATGACCCGGTCAGAGAGCGGATCTCCGCTGGCAACCCCGTGCCGGAAAAGCAGCCCCCCGTCCGAGGCAGTCGCCGCGTCCGCAGCGCGCCCGCCGACCACGCCGGTACCCGCCGCGGCGGCGCCGGCGGCTGCACTACCCAGGAACGCTCTGCGTGTGGTCATGACGGGATGCTCCCGGCGGATTACGGAGTCGGCATCTGCCCGCGCCCGTATACCATGTCGAGGCGTACCGCACCACCGGGAAGGGACGCGCGGGTGCTGTTGGCTTGCCGCCGCGGCACGGGTAAGGTGCACTTAGTCTTCTAAGGATAAGGGGAGAGAGATGAAGACCACACCTATTGTGGGCGGCCTGCTGCTGTGCGCCATCGTCGGTTGGCCGGAGGCACCGAGAGCAGAGGAATCCGGAGCCATCGGTATCGAGGAAGTGGTGGTCACGGCGCGCCGGCGCGAAGAGACCGCGCAGTCGGTGCCGATCCCGATCACCGCGCTGTCGAGCGACGAGCTGCGCGAGCGGTCCGCCAAGGACCTCACCGACATCTCCCGGGTCACCCCGAACATGGACTACATCAACTCCGCGTCCAACCGGGGCACGGCGCAGGTGTTCCTGCGCGGCATCGGCCAGGTGAACTGGTCGCCGGTGCAGGATCCGAAGGTCGGCGTGTATCTGGACGGCGTCTATCTCGGGCGGCCCCAGGGCGCGGTGTTCGACATCATGGACCTGGAGCGGATCGAGGTGCTGCGCGGCCCACAGGGGACCCTGTTCGGACGCAACACCACCGCCGGGCTCGTGCACATCATCACGCACAAGCCGGAGGATACCTTCGGTGCCCAAGTGCAGGTGGGCGGTGGCAACGACGGCCAGATCAACGTCGGCGCGATTGTGAACATCCCGATCAGCGACACCCTGGCGACCCGATTCAGCGTTCAGCACCGGGAGTCCGACGGGTACGTGAAGAACAACGGTGCCGGCACGCACTGGAACGACGAGAACCGCCAGATGTTTCGCGGCTCGGCGCTGTGGACGCCGAACGACGTGTTCGATGCGCTGCTCGAGTTCGACTACCAGCGGGTGCGGGAGAAGCCGGGGCTCGGTTCCTGCGAGTGGTCGGGGCCGGACGACGGGGCCGACGTCCTGAACGAGTTCTTCACGACCGGAAACTACGGGCTGCAGACCGCCGCCTACATCCTCGGTGTCTACGACGACATCCGCAACGCGTGCAACGACACCAGCGCCTACTCGTCCGGGGAGAACGATCCGGACAAGGCCAACGTGGATGCCTGGGGCCTGAACCTGACGCTCAACTGGGATGTGGGGATCGGCACCCTCACCTCCATCACCGGCTACCGCGACATGGATGATCAGAACGACTCCT
>JASFLG010000487.1:0-3731 GCA_050118205.1 Pseudomonadales bacterium | reverse complement strand
ACCAGGGAAGCAAGACGCCGATGTCGCCAGATGCGCAGCTCGAGCAGTTGCTCAAAGTATTCGTAGATCGTTTCGGTGCGTCGCGTACGCTCGGTGAGGCGTATGCGATCACCTATGGGCTGCGGGTCTGGCGGGAGGGCGGTCAGGTCACCCTGGCGGATGTTGCTGAGCACACGGGCATCCCCAAGCAGAACCTCTCCCGCTGGCTGAAGAGCAGGCTGGAGGCGCAGATCGTGCAGACCGAACCGCACGACACGGATGCCCGGATGCACCAGATCAAGGTGGTGGATATCGATGATACGAGCCGCCATCTCGCCGCGGCCGCCGAGATCCTCGGTTGTGCGTTCGACCCACCGCGGCGCCCCTGAATCCCGGCGGTCTGCGTTTTTCAATCCGGTCGCGAGAACGGCTGCAGCAGCAGCTGGTCGAGCCGCTGATCACGGCGCTCTGAGAATTCCCGCGTGCCGATGTGCATGGCTCGGTGCCCGAGCGCCGGTTGCGCGTGATAGGAGCCGAACAGACGGTCCCACCATGGCAGGTTGAAGCCGAAATTCCGGTTCATCTCGGCCGGGTCGCTCGAGTGGTGCACCCGATGCATGTCCGGCGTGACCACGAACCAGCGGAGCACCCGGTCGAGGCGCTCGGGAAGGTTCACATTCGAGTGGTTGAACAGCGAGGTGCTGCTCAGAATGATCTCGAACGTCAGAAAGGCCAGGGGCGTCACCCCCAGCAGCACGATGGCGATGGATTTCAGGCCCATGGAAAACGCGGCCTCCAGCGGGTGGAATCGAACCGCCGTTGTCGCGTCGAAATCCGGATCCGAGTGGTGCATCCGGTGCAGCCGCCACAGCAGTGGTTGCCAGTGCAGCACACGGTGCTGGCCCCAGATGAGCAGGTCCAGCAGCAGGATGGAAAGAACGAAGGCGAGCACCGGTTGCAGGTCGAGCACGTGGAACAGACCCCAGCCTTCCGATTCGGTAGTCAGCGCCAGACCGAAGCCGAGCATGGGGAGTGCGAAGCGCAGCATGAGTATGTTCACGCCCCCGATAGCGAGATTGGAGGTCCATCGCAGGCCGTTCTTTCCCACCGGGCGCCGTCGCGGAGCGAGCCGTTCCGACACCAGAAGCACGGTCAGCAGACCGGCGAACAGCCCGCCGCGGAGCAGGATCTCGGTGGTGAGCAGCTCGTTCATGGAACGCGAATCCAGTGCCCTGTCCGGGAAATTCGTTGTGTCAGAACGTGCGCAAGCGACAAGGGCAACGCGTGCGCCGCAGTCAATATCGCTGATAGAGGCAAGGGGCACAACGCATCAGTTGGCGAGGCGTGGCCGGTTCCGCCGTGGCCGCTGGTGTGATGATCATATTCACTTCCTGACCCGCCTGTTAGAATGCATGACGATTTCACAGCCGACCTCGCGGGGGGATCATGCACCGTCGAGTCCTCTGTTGCGCTGCCTGCCTGGTCTTCGCGGCGATCGCGGCACCGCTTTCCGCCGAGTCCGAATACTGGGTGTCCGTTGGAAGCTACCGGGATCTGACGAGCGCGGAAGCGGCGCAGAACGAGGCGGGCAGCAGGCTGACCGAGACCTTCACGGTCGTGCAGACCGACACCGATACCGGCCTGTGGTACCGCGTGCAGTGCGGCCCTTACCTCACCCGGGAGGTCGCCGACGATGTGCTGGGTCAGGCCAGGGACGCCGGATTCGAATCTCCCTGGATCCTGATGAGCGACAGCGGCGCGGTGACCATGCCGATGACCGGCGACTACGATCACGATCTGCTCGAGCAGGAACCGGACCTCGGAACGTTCGATCCCGATGCGGACGTGCGGAACGTGCCCGAGTCGAAGCCCTTGGACATTCCCGGGTTCAATGCGCCGGTACTTGAAGAACGGGAGGTGGAGCACAAGCTCATCGACCAGGCACCGCCGGACTACAGGCTGAACCGGCTGCCCGACGGCGCCGCCAGAGTGGACGACGACGGCAAAGCGGGTTAGCGTTGGCTCCCCACGCCCCGGTGGCACAACGGATAGCGCAGCCGCCTCCTAAGCGGCAGGTTGCAGGTTCGATTCCTGCCCGGGGCGCCACTCATGGGCCGACCGTTGGTCGACGATCACGCCCTCGCGTCGCTGGCCAGCGCCTTGTCGAAGAGCACCAGCAGCCGACTCCATGCCCGCTCCGCCTGTGCCTGGTTGTACACCGCGGAATCCGGTGGGCACCAGCCGTGCAGGGTGCCTTCGTAGACCTCGATCTCCGCCGGGAGCCCGGCGTCGTCGAAGGCCTTGCGCAGAACCACCTTGGCTTCCGGCTGGCGCTCGTCGTCGTTCTCCGCGATGGCGATCAGATAGCTCGCGTTCATCTTTCCCACGAGGAGATGCGGGCTGTCGGGGCCATCCGTGACCAGGCTTGCGCCGTGAAACGAAGCGCCGGCGCCGACCCTGTCCGGGAGCGCCGCCGCCGTGCGCATGGTCATGGGGCCGCCCATGCAGTAGCCAGTCGTGCCGATGGGACGGCTGGTGTCCACCGCGCTCTGCGCGTCCAGAAAGGTGACGAACGCCTTTGCGTCGGTGACGTTGGTTTCCGGGCTGAGGGAGCGGGCGAGCGGCATGATCACCTCGCGCACTGCGGGGTCCCGGAAGCTCGCACCCTCGCCGACCACCGGCGCCTTCGCCTTCCGGTAGTACGGATTGACCACCAGCACCGCGTAGCCGGACTCGGCCAGACGTTTGCCCATGAGACGAAACGCCGGTCGAAGGCCGACGATATCGGGCCACACGATCACGCCGGGATGTCGCCCACCGGTCGGGTGCACGAAGTAGCAGTCCGCGGCGCCGTCCGGCGTCGGGACGGTGACGTCCGCCTCGACCACGTCGGCGGCATGGGCCGCACGCGGCAGCGCCAGGGTCACGGCCGCGGCAGCGGTGAAAGCTCCGAAACGCCGCCGGCTCAGACCGGATGCTCCGCTGAGGTAGCGTTCGTTGTCGGCAACGGTGTCTTCATCGCACATGGCTGTCCCTCCCATGAGAGCGTCGATGGTACACGGAAGTGATCCGCCCCACAGCCGATGCGTGCGCGGGCGCACGCCACCGGCCCGGGATCTGGCGGTCACCGGGCGGTTGGTGGTTTCATAGGGAAGATTGCAAATGTAGCTGAAAACAGCACCTCATCTTCCTTTAAGAGGTTTATATGCCACGACAGTCCCGATCCTACAGTGTCCTCAGCGATGCTGCGCTCGGCAGCCTCGGGGCCCTCGGCGCGCGACTCAAGGAGGCACGGCTGCGGCGCAACTGGACCCAGCAGCAGACGGCGGAGAAAGCGGGGCTGTCGGAGAGCTCGGTGAAGAAGGTGGAGGCGGGCAGCCCGCGGATCACGGTGGGGGCCTACCTCTCGCTGCTGGACGTGTTCGGGCAGCCGACCGCGCTGGACGGGGTGTTGGCCCCGGGATCGGATACCCTCGGCGAGTCCCTGGCGCGCGGTGCCACCCGACGGCGTGCCGGCGGTAAGCGGCGCCGGCCGGCCAGCGCCGAGGACGAGTGGGAAATCTGATGGCCGAGAAGCTCTTCGTGCACGTGGATCTCGGTCGGGGCGAGAAGGTGCTGGCCGGGCAGCTCCTCGTGGACGAATCGAAGGGCCGCTTCAAGTACGCCCGCGCCTACACAGAGCGGCCGGACGCGTTTCCGCTCGACCCGATCAACCTGCCGCTGAATGCCGACGTGCACGTGAACGTCCGCAC
>JASFLG010000486.1:0-3735 GCA_050118205.1 Pseudomonadales bacterium | reverse complement strand
CATCCACTATCTGCGTGGCGGCGACCCGACCTTGACGGCCGAGGCGGAAACGCCCGAGCACCTGGTTGCACGTCTCTCGCAGGCGCTGTTCAAACAAGGATCCGCCGATCCCCGGGTTCTCACGGCGGGCTGACTGCGTCTGATCTGGACGCGCCTACCCGAAAGTCGGAAGCTTGCCGGTACGGATAGCCGGAGGCGCAAGCGATCGCCGGCACGGGCAACCGCCTGACCATTCGTGGCTGGGAGGAATGGGATCTCGACGACCACCTCAAGGTCAGGTCATCGCGAGGATGGTATGACGCGGACGACTACGGGCGGCAGGTTGCAGGCGGCTGAGACCGAGCCTTCCGGCTTCTCTGCTCACACGGCCCGTCTCACCCGACGAGACCGGCCCCGGTATCGTCTACATTCTGCAGGGAACGATCACCGACGGCGATCTCGGTAGACATCGTCAGCCAGGATGAATCATACGTAGAAGTCGACTTCCTCCTGGTGCGTGAGTAGGTCGCGCATGCGCTCCGGATCATCACCGAAGAAGAAGATCAACCCCCAGTGCGTTCCGAACGCAGAGCGTTTCGTCACCTTCTGCTCGAGCGGCGCCGGAAGCTCGTGGAACTCAAAGTAATCGTCGTGCAGCGTCTCGTCCGGGATACGCAGCTCGCTGATCACCCGGCGTCTCGGATACACGGCGAAGCAGCCGGCGTAACCTTTCGCATCTTCGATCTCGCGCGGGAAGAAGGCTTTGATCTCCTCCTCGGTCGTCTTCGGGTCGAAGACGAGCATGGATGCCTGATAGGCGTTGAAGCCATAGGCGCGCTCGATCAGTTCGAAGGCCTTGAATCCGGGCGGGCGATAGGCCACCTCGCCGAAGTAGAGCGTGCCGTCGCTGGTCAGGAAGTACTCCGGGTGAATCTGGCCGAACTGGATATCGAACGCGTCGATCAGCTTCTGCACCTCTTCCTCGATCCGCGGGCGCCACTTCTCCAGCTCCGGCGATGCCGGAACGAAGACGGAGTAACCGAGCCTCACATACTCCGAGATGTTCAGGAAGCGGATCTTCCCATCGTGCACCCAGGCTTCCACGGCGAATTCCCATCCGTCCAGGTGGCTCTCCATGAGCACGGGGAACTCCTCGTCCGGAATCATCTCCACGTCCTCTGCGGTGCGGACCACGCGGTGACCGAGACAGCCGGCCTTGTCGAAAGCCTTTACGTGAATCGGATCGTTCGGGTCGCCGTCGAGCTTCAGCAGCGTCTGATTGACGCGCCGGATGAAGCGGATGACGTCATCCCGGTCATGCGCCTCCTCGAAAATACCCACCCGGATGCCGCCAAGCTGGGCGCGCCGCTTCATCAGCGCCTTGTCGCGAAAGAGCACCGCCTGTCCGTGCAGGCGCGGGTTGTTCAGGAGCATGGCGTTGATCGCGCCTGCCCACTCTACCGTCTCCTCGAAGATCGGTATGGCGGCGTCCACGCCCTCGTCGCGAAGACGCTCGGCGATCTCCAGCGATCGCTCGTTCAGCCGCTCGAAGTTCCAGGGGATGAAGGGTATGCCGTGCTCCTCGGCATAGTCCGCCGCCCACTCGGGCGCAACCACCACGTAACGTCGGTCGAACTGCTCCGCGGCTTCGATGGCGCCAAGAGACCAGCCGAGCAACGCAAGGTAGCCTTTGTCTGGATTTTTTTTCATCGTCTATACCTCCGGAATGGTTCGTGAATTTTCTGCACTACGAGGACTCGGGTAGGGCGTATGCACCGTCCTCGTCGTGGATCTCGCGACCCGTCACGGGCGGATTGAACGTGCAGACCAGGCGAAGCTCCGTGTTTGCCTTGAGAATGTGCCGGTCGTGCTTGTCCAGCGCATAGAGCGTGCCGGGCTCGATCTGGTGCTCCTCGTTGGTAGCGAGGTCTGTGATGACTCCGGTTCCCTGGTAGCAGTAGACGGCTTCCAGATGGTGCTTGTACCACATGGGCACCTCCAGCCCAGGAGGAAAGACCGTCTCGTGCATGGAGAAACCCATGTTGTCGCTCTTCAGCAGAAAGCGGTAGCTGGTCCATCCTGCCGGGCTCTTCACCTCCCGGTCGGTTCCTGAAATATCCTGCAATCTGACGATTTTCATGTCTTCTCCTGGTCCATTGCGTCTTGATGCTGTTGCGTGCGTGTGCGCCGTGCCTGAAAAGGGACACGCGATTCGTTATGCTGACGATTCGTGTCGGCCCGCTGGGTGATGATGTCGGGTATGAGGGCAGCGATGCTGAGGCATATCGCCGCGTGGCGGCTGGTTTTTCGTGAGCTGGCTTGTGAAATCTGCGTCCGGAATCCCGGTTTGAGTTCAAAGGAGGGCTGAACAAACTACGGAACTTGCAGCCTGACGTCAAATCACAACCTCCAGGGCGGACCAAAACAGAGCCTCCGGAGCCGACGAAAACAGGCAGCATCCGAGCCGCTCCGGCAGTCCCGAGGTCCTTGAGAGCAATCCATGAACGAAGTGCACGCCGAGAACAACCTCACGCGGCCGCTGGAACGCTTTGCGGCAGCGCTGGACCGCCTGGAAAGGGCGCCGGCTTTTGCGCGCAGCAATCACATCAGCCGCGTTCTGGACACGGCCGACCGCGCGCTGCGCAGCGATGGTGGCGCGGCGGGCCTGTTTGCCCTGGCGGACCGGTTCGACGCGGCGGGGATCTTCGCGAACAGCGACTGGGATCGACCCGACTGCCTGCAGGCGCACTTCGTGCCGACCACCCTGGCGGAGGGGGACCGGTGGACGGTGACCCTGGAATGCCTGAGCCTGCTGCGTCTCCTGGCGATCGCGCAGAGCACGTATGCCCACGCCGGCATCTCCGCGGAGCGGGCAACTTACTACCTGCGCGAGGTGCTGGCCCTGAGCCTCGAGCACATCTTCGACCGGCAGACCGAAGCCGCGCGTGTTCAGCAGGATCGCTTTCGACCGGCACGCAGCGTGCTGAGATTTGTTGCCGAATCCATCGGGATCGACACGCTGCTCGACCAGCTGGTGGAAGAAATCTGGCGGCTCCTCCGGCAGCGGCCGATTCAGGTCGAGCCGGTGCGCGCCATGATCACCAAGCTGGCAGCCTACTGCTACGATCCGGCGCATGCTCAGACCACCGTCCCGGTGGGGGCGGAGCGGCTGATCAGCGCGCTCTACAGCCCGAGCCCCGCTTCGCGGGAGGACCCGGGGGTTGCCGTCTACGCCGAGCGATTGTCGGGGATGGACAGCAACCGGCTGCTTGAAGAGGCCACGGCATTTGCGCGATCCATGCACGACACGGGGCTGGCCTCGCCGTACCACGCGGCGCTGGTTCGCCACCTGCTGGGTGAAGCGCCGGACCTGATCGCTGCGTCACTTGGGCTGAGCAGCACCGGAATCGACAGCCTCCTCACGTATCGTGATCTGGTTCAGGCCCTGATCGACAAGGCTGTCCATCCGGAAACGTGTCAGTGCCTGTACGGACTCGCCCTCCTTCTGGAACGGGCAGCGCTGCACTATCCCGGCGTCGCCGCGGCGCTGTGGCGTCAGATCCGGCTGCCATTGACGCAGGCGGTGCAGGCGCGCCTCGCGCTGGCCTGTGGCACGGCTCAGCCGCCGGATGTGCATCTGTTGAGCGGCACGATCAGCGTTCTCGGACAGCCTCTCGGCATCGGCCAGGGCAACAACCCGACCTGCCAGTCAGCCCGCGCGCTGTCGCTGTGGGCATACACCGACCCGGATTATCT
>JASFLG010000485.1:0-3750 GCA_050118205.1 Pseudomonadales bacterium | reverse complement strand
AGATTCTCTCCGCCTCGGGATTGCCGGCTAGCGCCGCGTCCCGGCAGGACGTGGCCGCCCTGGCGCTGAGCGGTGCCAGCAGGATCTGGAGGAGCAAGGCGGCGGTGACGGCGAGACGGAGCATGCAGGGAATGCTGGCAAACCGGGCGGGCAGTGTACCGTCGATCGCCCGGCGCGATATAGTGCGAGGTTCGAAGATCGGGAGAGGACAGAGATGATCAAAGCGGATGGTGTTCTGAAGGGTCAGGTAGCGGTGGTCACCGGCGCGAGCCGCGGGATCGGCGAGGCCATCGCGCTTCGCTACGCGATGGAGGGGGCGAAGGTGGTGGTCTCGGCGCGCACGGTGAGCGCGGACGAGCACTACCTGCCGGGGACCATTACCGATACGGTGGAGCGGATCAAGGCAGCCGGCGGTGATGCGCTTGCCGTCAAGGCGGATCTGTCCGTTGCGGAGGACCGGCGCAATCTGATCGACGCCGCCATGGAGGCCTACGGAGGCGTTGACATTCTTGTCAACAACGCGGCGGTGACGTTTTTCATTCCGGTGGCCGACTTTCCGGAGAAGCGGTTCCGCCTGATGATGGACGTCCAGGTCTGGGCGCCGTTCGAGCTCTCCCAGATGGTGCTGCCGGGCATGCTCGAGCGCGGCCGGGGCTGGATCCTGAACATCTCCTCGCACGCAGCCATACACCCGGACAAGACGCTGGGCGGTCGCGGTGGCACCGTCTACGGCATGTGCAAGGCGGCGCTGGAGCGGTTCACTACCGGGCTCGCGCAGGAGCTCTACAGCGAGAACATCGGCGTCAACGTCATCTCGCCCGGGCTCGTTGCCACGCCGGGCGCCGTTCATCACAACCTGATCAACGAGGAGAGCAAGAACCGGGTGACGCCTGTGGAGCACATGGCCGAGGCATGCCTGCGCCTGGTGCACGGAGACCCGCGGGAGATCACCGGGCGGATCGACTATGCGGATCAGGTGATCAAGGAGTTCGGCCTCGAGCCCGCGGACCTGATCTGATCGGCACCTCGGTGCGCCGGATGACGGTGCGCAACGCAAAGGACGAGTGCACCCGGTCGACGCCGGGCAGCCGGGTCAGATGGTTGCTGTGGATGCGCTCGTAGTCCCGGGCGTCCTCCACGATCACGCGCAGGATATAGTCGCTCTCGCCGGACATCAGGTAGCACTCCATCACCTCGGGCAGCTCGGTCACCGCCGCTTCGAAGGCGGCCAGGTCGTCCCGCTGCTGGGAGGCCAGCGTGATCTGCACGAACACGTTGTCCGGATACCCGGCCATGGACTGATCCACGAGCCCGACGTAGCCGCGGATCAGCCCGCTTCTCTCGAGATTCCTCACCCGGCGCAGGCAGGCTGACTCCGACAGGTTGATTCGCTCAGCCAGCGCGGTGTTGGAGAGGCGGGCATCGAGCTGAAGCTCGTGCAGGATTGCGCGATCGATACGATCAATAACCTCAGAATCTTTTGTCATTGGTTGTATTAGCAGCAGATTCTGCGAAAAAATAGCCTTGATCTCGCAACAACGCAAGGTTTCGGAGCGGCGCGTTGGGTAGGATGTCGTCCATCCCTTCCAGCAAACGGGTGTCGCGATGCGCATTGGGGTTCCGAAGGAAATCAAGGTTCACGAGTATCGGGTCGGGCTCACCCCCGCATCGGTTCAGGAGCTCACCGCGCTCGGTCACGAGGTGGTGGTTCAGTCCGGCGCCGGCCTCGGGGTCGGCTTCAGCAACACCGACTACCTGGCGGCCGGGGCCCGCATCGGCTCCGTGGATGAGGCATTCGCCGCGGAGCTGGTGGTGAAGGTCAAGGAGCCGCAGCTCGAGGAGTGCCCGCGTTTCCGCCAGGGCCAGGTGCTGTTCACCTATCTGCACCTTGCCGCCGACCGGGACCAGGCCGGGGCCCTGATGCATTCCGGTGTCACGGCGATCGCCTACGAGACCGTGACGACCGCCGCCGGCGGATTGCCTCTGCTCACCCCGATGAGCGAAGTGGCAGGACGCATGTCCATTCAGGTGGGTGCGTACGCGCTGCAGAAGGCCAGCGGCGGACGCGGTGTGCTGCTCGGCGGCGTGCCCGGTGTCGCGCCCGGCAGGGTGGTGATCCTTGGCGGCGGTGTTGCCGGCACCAATGCCGCCGAGATGGCCGTGGGCCTGCAGGCCGACGTGACCATCCTCGACAAGTCCGTCGCCAGGCTCAAATGGCTTGCGGAGCACTTCGGCGGCCGAGCACGGGTGCTCATGGCGAGCCGCCAGAACGTTCGCGAGCAGGTGCTGGCGGCCGATCTGGTGGTGGGTGCGGTGCTGATACCGGGCGCCGCTGCGCCGCGGCTGGTGACCCGTGAGATGGTTCGCGAGATGGTGGACGGTGCGGCCATGGTGGACATTTCCATCGACCAGGGCGGCTGCTTCGAGACCTCGCGGCCCACGACCCACGACGCGCCGACGTACCTGGAGGAAGGCGTGGTGCATTACTGCGTGACGAACATGCCGGGTGCGGTGGCCCGCACATCCACTCTCGCGCTCAACAACGTGACCCTGCCGTACGTGCTGAGCCTGGCCGAGCATGGCTGGGCGCGCTGCTTCGAGGAGGACCCGGGCTTCGCGGCAGGCCTCAATGTGCACCGGGGCGCGATCACCCATCCCCGGGTGGCCGAGGCCCTGGGGCTGCCCGCGGGCGGAAATCCACCCGTAGGCGGGTTTCCGCGCGCTGCCTGATCGGGGCATGATGGGGGTCGGGACGCGCGCGGGCGCGGCGTCCCGCCTGCGGCGAACCGAGGAGGCGACATGGCAGATCCGCTGCACAACGAGTTTCCGCCCGAGTCCATTGAGGCCCGGGACCTGAAGCACCTGCTCCATCCGACCACGAACCTGAGGCAGCACGAGCACGTGGGTCCGCGGGTGCACGAGCGTGCCGAGGGCGTGTACCTCTGGGACAACCAGGGCAAGCAGTATCTCGAGGGCATGGCGGGGCTGTGGTGCACGGCGCTCGGCTACGGCGAGCCGGAGCTTGCCCGGGTGGCTGAGGAGCAGATGAAGAAGCTCTGCTACTCCCAGCTCTTCGCCGGCAAGACCAACGAGCCGAGCGTGCTGCTTGCCGAGAAGCTGAAGGCCATGGCACCCATGGACGCGGGTCGGGTGTTCTTCGGGCTTTCCGGCAGCGATGCGAACGATACCCAGGTCAAACTCATGTGGTACTACAACAACTGCGTGGGTCGACCGGAAAAGAAGAAGATCATCTCCCGGATGAAGGGGTATCACGGCGTCACGGTGGCGGCCGGTTCCCTGACGGGTCTGCCGCCGTATCACAAGTACTTCGACCTGCCCATTGCCGGCATCCTCCATACCGACTGCCCGCACTACTACCGCGGTCGAGAGGGTGGGGAGAGTGAGGCGGCGTTCGTGGACCGGATCGTCGGCAATCTCGAAGAGCTCATCCGGCGCGAAGGTGGCGATACCATTGCCGCCTTCATTGCCGAGCCGATCATGGGCGCGGGCGGGGTGATCGTGCCGCCGCCGGGTTACTACCAGAAGGTGCAGGCGCTGCTCGCCGAGCACGACATCCTGTTCATCGACGACGAGGTGATCTGCGGCTTCGGCCGGACCGGCAGGCCGTTCGGCGCTCAGACCTTCGACATCCGGCCGGACACCATGAGCGTCGCCAAGGCGGTCTCCTCCGCCTACCTGCCGCTGTCCGCCGTGCTGCTGCCCGAGCGGATGTACGACGCGTTCGTGGAT
>JASFLG010000484.1:0-3763 GCA_050118205.1 Pseudomonadales bacterium | reverse complement strand
CGGCGACGATCTGCACGAGTACGACTCGGAGGCGGACGCCGCGGCCGCCCGGCTTCGCCCGGTGCGGTTCCAGCGTGACCTGATGCTGGCCGAGATCAGCCTGGACGACGCGCCCACGGTTGCACTGTTCAATGTGCACCTGAAATCCAGAACCAACCGGCCGTGGCGGCGCCTGGCGGCGGACGTGATACGGGCCGCGGAGGTCCGCCACCTTTCCGCGGTCGTATCGGATTACGTGACCGCACATCCGAGACGTCCGCTCGTGATCGGCGGCGACTTCAACGACACCCGATCGAGCCCCGCGCTCGCGCCGCTGTTCGCCCTGCCGCTGAGCGACCCCATGGGGGAGGTGCTGGCGAGGACCGGGCGGAACCCCTCGACCTACTGGCCGAAGCGGCGCATGCGGTTGGATCTGCTCCTGCTTTCACCGAGCGCGCGTTCACGGCTGGTACCTGGCAGCGAGAAGATCCACGCCGGTACGAGGGCGCGGCGGGCATCGGATCATTATCCGGTGTCTATCGATCTTGGCTACACTGCTGCCCAATAGAGAGCGGGTAGCGCGCGACTTGGCGCCGGAGACGCCGCAGGTTCCGTTCTACCTAGGGACCGGATTCGGCCGCGAACGCAGCAGCGCCCTGTTCCTGCTCCTCGGACGGGAGGTTCCAGGGTTTGACTCGGAAACGGGACGGCGTGACAGTAGTCGGAATCAGGAAGTTGCGATGTCGAAGGCTCGGAAACGTGGAAGACCTCTGACACGCCTGCTCGGTTACGCGCAGGCGTTGCTTGTCACGGCGGGCGTCGGGCTGATCGGCGCGTATCTGGCCAGCCGTCTGGATGCTGCGGACGGTAGCGCCCAGGCGCTGGCGGCCTTCAGTGCGGCCCAGGCGCGTGCCGGCTCCGTGCGCCTCCCTGCCATCGATGCTCTCCCGAGCCAGACCGTGGCGTCGGTTGCCGGCGGGCGTGTGCCGACCGGGCTACCTGTCACGCCCGCGCCCGATCAGAGCCTGTGGTCGGAGAGTCGCAGGACGGCCTACCGGGAGAGCCTGGAAGCGGGGTCGGGAGCGCCTGCAGGCGTGCTCAGAATTCCTCGCCTGGGTCTGGAGGTGCCTATCTTCGATGGCACCGGCGAGCTCAATCTGAATCGTGGCGTCGGCCACATCGAAGGCACGGCGCTGCCGGGCCAGGAAGGCAATCTCGGTATCGCCGGCCACCGTGACGGCTTCTTCCGCGTCCTCAAGGACATCGAGGCAGGGGATGTGATCACGGTGCGAACCCTGGACGGTGATGTCCACTACCGGGTGCAGGAAACCCTGGTGGTGGACCCGCAGGACGTGTACGTGCTGGCGCCAACGAAGGCACCGACGATCACCCTGGTGACCTGCTATCCCTTCTACATGGTGGGGAGCGCGCCGCGACGATTTATCGTGCGCGGCGCGCGCATCGAGGCGCCCGAGTCGGCCTGATCCGCGGTCAGCGGGCGAGCCGGCGGCGTAGCCAGCCGGCCGCACCTCCGAGTGCCAGCAGACCAGCTCCTGCCAGACCGAGTGCGGGCCACGGGCTCGCGGTGTCCGGGAGGGTTGCAGCCGCAACGTATCCGCCCTCATCGGCCGGCTCGATCGGCACAGACGTCACCGTCGTGGCGGACGCCAGCTCTTCCGGCGTTTCGGACTGCACCAGCGCCCACTGATCCTGAGGAATGTAGATGCTGAGCTCCTGGCGTGGATTCAGGCTCCGCACGCTGTAGCTCCGCCCCGCGATTTTTACGCGGAAACCGGCGGGTGGCGTGATGCTGACCGGATCGCCGAACGTGCCGTCCGGACGCTTGAACTTCAGATAAACGGTACCGCCGCGAACGCGGGTCACCTCGCCGATGAAGTGCGCGTAAGGTTTGCCTTCGCGCATCGCGACATCGTTGCAGAACTCACTGGCGCTGGGGTACTGAGAAACGACATCGCCGGTGAACTTGAGCTCGCTGCAGGTGAGTGCCTGTGCCTGTGAGGTGATACCTAGGGTGACGCCCGTCACGAAGGCGGACGCTGCCCAGAGTGGCTTGAATTTCATCAATGAATCTCCCTTTCGATGATTTGACGTGCGCGCACAGGTATGCGGGATACATCTGCGCATAATCCGTTACGTCGCGTCGAGGGCACTATCGGAGAGTCGGGTAGGCGAAGTCAATCGTCGGTTCGACGATGCTCGGATGAAGTTTCGCGCCCGGTGCTCAGCCGCGTGGCGGGTTGGGGTAGCTGCAGGGAATGTCGGGGACCTTGATCACGGCATCGCTGCCGAGAACGTCGGTGATGTAACGATTCTGCACCCGGTAGGCTTCACGTTCTCTGGCGACGTTCTGGGCACAGGATCCCGATGCAAACGCACCGCTGCGCTCCTGCAGATAGTGCGTGAGCTCGTGGATCAGCAGGCTCGAGCCGATCTCGTCATCGAGTCCCGAGAATCGACGGTCCAGGTAGATCGTGCCCGCATCGTCGTAGAAGCCCACCACACGGCAGGGATCGGCGCGGCAGACCGTTGCCTCGAAGAAGGCGTGGTCTTCGAAGCGCACGTGAGGCGGTTCCGGGGGAAGGGGATATCCCGACAGGTTGGCGGCCAGACCCAGGAGCATGGCCAGGGTGGCATCGAGCTGCATCGTCTTCCGTCGAGTGTCGTCCTGACACCCGGAAGAGTAGAAAATCGGCGCCGGCCGCGACGTGCGTCAGCGCACATCTGGCAAAGGCGGCGATGCTCAGCGTTCGTCCGCATGGCGCTGCTGGGTGCGGACGATACTGAGCACGGTCCGTACGACCTCCTCGTCGGCCAGCGGCGGCCGGCAGCGTACACGGTTCCAGCACAGAAGCAGCTCGATCACGACCTGTTCGTCCACGTCGTGATGCAGCAGGTGCCCGCTCAGGGAAGCAATGGCATTGTTGCGTCCGCCGTCCGCGACCCCCTCCGAGATAAGCGTCCGCCAGTAGGTGGGCGGGTGGCCGGTGCCCGCGGCGGACGGCGCGGCCGCTCGCAGCAACCAGTCAGGCATCGGCGCCGGATCGAGCGACCCCGGCTCGTGACCGGGAAGCCACCGGTACCGCCCGCCGCTCGGATGCACGGACGGTGGTGCGACGATGACCCCGCCATCACCGCGCAGGTCGATGCCGCGGAACAGCTCCACGCGATTGGGAATGCTGCCACCCGGATGCGCGAAGTAGAGGTGACGCCCGCCGCCTCCGGAAACGGCTTCCACCGTGGCGGGTAGCGGACCGTGCTCGTCGAGCAGGCGTTCGAATGTTTCCGCGCCGCCATGGGCGACGTCGACGTCGAGTACGACCAGGGAGGACACGCGGCCCGTCACGATGCCCACGTTGGCATCCGGCCAGCGCGCAAACCAGTGTGTGACATCGTTCGGGAGCGCTCGCTGCCGCTGGTAGGGCTGCCAGGCGATGATGGGGCGCTTGCTGCGCGCCCCAACGGGAACCACCGACCAGCCGCGGCTCAGATAGTCGAGCGCAGCCGCCTCCGGAGGGCGGTCAGACGTTGCCCGGGCCATTGCCGATAGGTCGGATGCGTAGGCTGTCCGTCACCGTGCCGGTCGTGTGGACTTCTCGCGGGCGCCCTCTCTGGTGATCAGTCCGACCAGATCGGACAGGGCCTCGGAAATGAGCTCGAGCGCATCATCCAGAGTGAGGATCCCTTCGAGACCGCCCTGGGCGTTGACCACGGGCAGCCGACGGATGCCGTGCCGACGCATGTGATGGACGGCATCCCAGAGGTC
>JASFLG010000483.1:0-3769 GCA_050118205.1 Pseudomonadales bacterium | reverse complement strand
GCAGCGGCTGGTGGCAGATGCCCAGGTGTTCCTCTGCAACCTGCTGCCGCGCCGTCAGGAGAAGTTCGGGCTCGATGCCGCCACCCTGATGAAGATCAACCCCCGCCTGGTGCACGCCACGTTGACGGGCTATGGCACGAATGGTCCTGATGCGCAGCGGCCCGGCTACGACGTGACGGCGTTCTTCGGCCGCTCGGGTATCTACGATGCCATGCGCGACGGTGATGACGGCGAGGTGCCGAACGCGCGTCCGGCCCAGGGCGACCACACCACGGGACTGGCGTTCCTCTCAGCGATCCTCGCGGCCCTCCGGCTTGCCGAGCGCACCGGCGAGGGCCAGGTGGTGGAGACGTCGCTGTTCGAAGCCGCCATCTGGACCCAGGCCAGCGACTACGGCGTGACTGCCGTGGATCGGGCACCCGTGCGGCGCCGGGCACGCCACCACATGCTCACCCCGGAGGCCAATCGGTATCCCTGCGGCGATGGCAAGTGGGTGGTGCTGAACCAGCTCGGTCCGGGCAGCTTCGAGAAGCTCTGCCGGGCGCTCGAAACGGAGCACTGGTTGACCGACGAACGGTTCATCGATGCCAAGATGCGCTACCGGAACATGGTTACGCTGGTCAGCGAGATCGACGACATCCTGGCCGGGCGGTCGCGGGACGAGTGGGGCGAGATTTTCGACTCGGTGGGCCTCATCTGGGGTCCGGTGCTAACCCTCGATGAGGTGGCAACCGATCCTCAGGCGGAAGCGATCGGCATGTTTCCCGAGATCGAGCACCCCGAGCGGGGCGCTTACCGCACCGTGCGCGCGCCGATGCGCTTCGGCAGCGCAGACGTGAAACCACGCGGGCCCGCACCCGAGGTGGGCCAGCACACCCGGGAGGTGCTCGAGGGCGCTGGCTTCCGTCCCGAAGAGATCGAGGCGCTGCTCACGGAGGGCGCTGTCCGGGCCTCCTGAATGCGCTATCCTTATCGGTTACGCGAAAGTAATGGGTGTGTTACTTTTCGTGATGTCCGGGTGTTACTTATCGTAATTCGTAATGCAGCAGGTTCTCCCGGCAACGTGAGCACGAACGACGTGGGAGAGGTTCGATGATCCGTACGATTTCCGTACTCTGCGTGGCGATGTCCGCGTTCTGCCTGTCATCCCAGGCGCTGGCCATAGCGCCACAGGAACGGGTAGAGAACTTCCGCCTGCTGGACCAGCAGGGCGCGAGCCATGAGCTGTACTACTACGATGACATGAAGGCGGTGGTATTCGTGGTGCAGGGCAACGGCTGCCCCATCGTGCGCAATGCCATGCCGACCGTCGAGGCCCTGAAGCAGGAATATGCCGACCAGGGCGTTCAGTTCTTCATGATCAACTCGAATATCCAGGACAACCGGCAGACGGTGGCGCGGGAGGTCGAGGAGTTCGGCTGGGATATCCCCGTGCTGATCGACGACACCCAGATCATCGGCGAGTCGCTGGATCTGGTGCGCACCGGCGAGGTGTTCGTGCTCGACCCCCGGACCTGGTCAGTGGTCTACCACGGCGCGGTCGACGATCGGCTGACTTATGAGAAGCAGAAGCGGGAAGCGACAGAGCACTATCTGAAGGACGCCATCGACAGCCTGGTGAACGGCGAGCCCGTGCCACTGGCCAGCACCGATCCGCTCGGATGCCTGATCAATTTCCCGGAGAAGCAGCATCGCGCGCAGTGGGCCGACATTTCCTACTCCGATGAGATTGCGCCTCTGCTCGCGGACAACTGCGTGGCCTGCCATCGCCAGGGTGGCATCGCGCCCTGGGCGATGACCGACTACAACATGGTTCGCGGTTTCTCGCTCATGATTCGCGAGGTGGTGCGAACCAAGCGCATGCCCCCGTGGCACGCGGACCCGGCCGTCGGTCACTTCTCCAACGACCGCTCGCTGACCACCGCGGAAACGCAGACCCTCGTGCATTGGGTGGAAGCCGGCGCGCCCCGCGGTGAGGGCCCGGACCCGCTGACCGAGATCGACCAGGACTGGGGCGTCTGGGCCGTGCAGGATCCGACCCTCGGGGAGCCCGACTACATCATCGACATTCCCGCGGCAGAGATTCCCGCCACCGGCGTGGTCGACTACATGTACCACTACGTGCCGAACACGGTCGGTAAGGACGTCTGGGTGAAGGCCGCCGAGATCCTGCCAGGGGACCGGGCCGTGCTGCACCACACGATCACCACCTTCGGCTACATGGAGACCGAGGGACCCCGGAAAGGGCACCTCAAGCGCGAAGGCCAGGGTGGGCTGCGAGGTTACGTGCCCGGCATGATCAGTCAGCACTTCCCGAAAGATACGGGCGTGTTCCTGCCGGCGGACGCGACGCTCGAGTTTCAGATGCACTACACGACCAACGGCCGGGCCACAGTGGACGAGTCCAAGCTGGGCCTCTGGGTCTACGACGAGCCACCGGAGCACTCCGTTTTCTCGCTGATTCTGATGAACACCCGGATCAAGATTCCGGCGTACGACAAGAATCACAAGGAGTCGGCGGAGCGGGTGATGCCGAAAGCGGCCATCATCTACAACCTGCTGCCGCACTCGCACTTCCGCGGCAAGGCCAGCGAGTTCAGCGTCGTGTATCCGGACGGCACGGAGGAAGTGCTGCTCAAGGTGCCGAACTACGACTTCAACTGGCAGACGACCTATGAGCTCGCGGAGCCGAAGTACATTCCGGCGGGTACCAAGATCGTGCACACCACCTGGTGGGACAACTCCGCGCAGAACCACGCCAACCCGGATCCGTCCGTGGATGTGACCTGGGGCGAGCAGTCCTGGGAAGAGATGCTCTTCGGTGCGGTGCTGATGCGCATGGCGACGGATGAGGAGATCGCGCAGCACGAAGGTAAGGTCGAGAAGGGCAGCCTCGCCAGCACCGACTGATAGAAGGACTGATCACTTCCGGTGCACAGCCGCGCCGCCGTAAGGCGTCGCGGCTTTTCTTTGCGTCTTTGCGTTGTTTCCTGGCGCGTTTGCTGCTGCGGTCAGCGGGGTCGGTGCCGGGTCCCGACGCCGGCCGTGATGAACACGGCCGTCGCCGCTGTTTCGACGTCCGCCGTGTGCCAGGTACCGGGCTCGTTGATCACGAACTGGCCCGGACGCAGGATGACGGACACCCTCGTTCCGTCCGCCTTCTCCTGGTGAAGCGTCATCTCGCCGGCGGTGCAGATCACGACCTCGCTGCCGTTCGGATGCACTTCCCACGAATCCCAGGGCTCGGTGAAGGAAAACATGCTCACCAGTCGGCCTTCGTTGCCGTCATCCGCGTGTCGCTCGCCGTACTCGGCATACCACTCGGGCGTGCCGGTGAACGCGGGCTCGACCTCCGCGGTGGCCCCGAGACCCAGGTGAACGGGATGCCGCGCGATTTCAGTGCCAGACATGAGTTCCCCTCCAGAGCATCGCCGGGAGCATGGTACGACGATCGTCGCGCAGCGGATAGAAGAGCCCCGGTGGGTGTCTGCCGCGCCAGCAATAGAATGCCCGGCTGGCTCCTCGGATTGGTCATTGGCAGCGGAGTCAGCCGGGCACGACGAGTTGGGATAGTCCCCATTTCGTCTCTCTTCGTTACCCCGAATACAGCAGGGAGACGAGGCAACGAGGTTGTATTAAACGAAACGCCGGCGGGTGGCGAAGTGATCCAGTTCCGCTGTCACCGTTCTCCAGTTTTTCTTCATTCGACGACGAGTCGGGCCGGGGTGGTTCCGGCCTGTGTCACCGATTCATTCCGCCGGGTCGTAGC
>JASFLG010000482.1:0-3769 GCA_050118205.1 Pseudomonadales bacterium | reverse complement strand
CGGCAAGCATCACCCCGGCGGCAAACAGCATTTTCAGATTCATGGCTCGTGCTCCCTGTGCATCTTCCTGCGCCAATAGTCTCAAGCGCAGCAGCAAAGCAAAACCGCCAGCCCGACCGTCACGGATCGCCGAGCGGCGCGCTCGAGCGGGCCTCGTCGGCGGCCGGGGTCGTCCCGACACGCTTCTCGCCTCCGCGCACGACCACGAAAAACACCGGCACCAGGAAAATCGCCAGCACCACGCCCGAGAACATCCCACCGACCACACCGGTGCCGATGTCGTTCTGGCTGGCCGCCCCCGCCCCGGTCGCGATCACCAGCGGAAACACGCCCGCAATGAAGGCGAGCGAGGTCATGATGATCGGACGCAGCCGCAACCGGGCGGCGTCGAGCGCCGCTGCCGCTGCGTCCGCACCCTGGCGCAGGGCGGCTTCCGCAAACTCGATGATCAGGATGGCGTTCTTCGCGGCGAGCCCCATCGTAGCGAGCAGGCCGACCTGGAAGTAGATGTCGTTGTAGAGTCCCCGGGTCGAGGCCGCGATCACGGCACCTATGATCCCGAGGGGCACCACCAGCAGGACAGCCACCGGTACCGTCCAGCTCTCGTACAGCGCCGCCAGGCAGAGAAACACCACCAGGATGGAGATCGCGTAGAGCAGGGGCGCCTGCTCGCCGGAGAGCCGTTCCTGATAGGAAGCCCCGGTCCACTCGAGGCCGAAGCCCGCGGGCAGCTCGCCGACCAGCCGGGTCATCTCGGCCATGGCCGCACCCGTGCTGTAGCCCGGCGCGGGCTGACCCTGGATGTTGAGCGAGGGGATGCCATTGAAGCGTTCGAGCTTCGAGGGACCCTGCTCCCACTGCCAGGTGACGAAGGAAGAGAACGGCGCCATGGTGCCCGACGCCGTGCGCACGTACCAGTGATTCAGATCTCCAGGCGTCATCCGGAACGGCGCGTCGCTCTGCATGTACACGCGCTTGACCCGTCCCCGGTCGATGAAGTCGTTGACGTACGTGCCGCCCCAGGCGGCTGACAGGGTGTAGTTGATGTCGTTGAGTGGCACGCCGAGAGCCTCGGCCTTGGCACGGTCCACCTCGATCCTGAGCTGCGGCGTGTCGTCCAGCCCGTTGTGACGGACCTGGGCGAGCATGGGGCTTGCCCGCGCGGCGGCCAGCAACTGATCGCGCGCCGCCATCAACGTCTCGTGGCCCCGGCCGCGACGATCCTCCAGCTGCATGTCGAATCCGGTGGCGTTGCCGAGCTCGCGGATCGGTGACGGCAGCAGCGCGAACACACGGGCGTCCCGGATCTGCGAGAAGGTCCGCATGGCGCGGCCGACGATGCTCTGGGCGCTGTGTTCCGCGCCCGGCCGTTCGTCCCAGTCCTTCAGATTCACGAACGCCTGACCCGCGTTCTGACCCTGGCCGGCGAAGCTGAAGCCGGCCACGATGAACAGGCTGTGTATGTTTTCCTTCTCGTCCTCGAGGTAGAAGTGCTCGACCTTCTTCGCGACTTCCAGCGTACGCGACTGCATCGCCCCGGCCGGCAGAACGATGGGCGTGAACAGCCCGCCCTGGTCCTCCTCGGGCAGAAATCCGGTGGGCATGCGCAGGAACAGCACGACCATCAACGCCACGATCACCACATAAACGAGCATGGACGACCTGCGCCGCCCCAGCAGCCCACGCACCGCATCCAGATACCGGTTACGGCCGCTCTCGAAGGTGTGGTTGAACCAGGTGAAGAACCAGCCGTGCCGCTCGATCCTGTCCTCCGGCAACGGCTTGAGCAGGGTGGCGCAGAGCGCGGGGGTGAGCACCAGCGCGACGAACAGCGACAACGCCATCGCGGAAACGATGGTTACCGAGAACTGACGGTAGATGACCCCGGTAGACCCACCAAAGAAAGCCATGGGCACGAACACCGCAGAGAGCACCAGCGCAATGGCAATGAGCGCTCCGGTGATCTGGCCCATGGATTTGCGGGTCGCCTCCCGGGGGCCGAGCCCCTCCTCGTGCATCACCCGCTCCACGTTCTCGATCACCACGATGGCGTCGTCCACGAGCAGACCGATCGACAACACGAGAGCAAACAGGGTCAGGGTGTTGATCGTGAAGCCGAAGGCGATCAGGGCGCCGAAGGTCCCGAGCAGCACCACCGGCACCGCGATGCCGGGAATCAGCGTCGCGCGGGGGTTCTGAAGGAACAGGAACATGACGCCGATGACCAGGACGATGGCTTCCATCAGCGTGAACACGACCTCGCGAATGGAGATCCGGATGAAGCGGGTGTTATCTACCGGAAACGACAGCTCCATGCCCTCCGGCAGGGATTCGGCCAGCTCCAGGGCCCGCGCCTTGACCGCGTCAATGGTGGTCAACGCGTTGGCCCCCGGCGCCAGGCTCACCGGCATCCCGGCAGAGGGTCGGCCGTCCAGACGGTTCACCACACCGTAGTTGTCGGCACCGATTTCCACGCGTGCCACATCCGAAAGCCGGACCAGCGCGCCTTCATTCGACCCTTTGAGGATGATGTTCCGGAACTCATCGGGGGTGGACAGCCGACTCTGCGCGGTCACGGTGGCGTTGAACGCCTGCTCTTTCGTGGCGGGCAGCCCGCCGAGGGAACCCGCCGAGACCTGGGTGTTCTGCGCCCGGATCGCATCGCGCACGTCGGCGGGCGTGAGGTTGTAGGAGACGAGCTTGTAGGGATCGAGCCAGATCCGCATCGCATAGGACGAGCCGAACACGCGCGCTTCGCCCACCCCGGGCACGCGCGAGATCGGGTCCTGCAGGTTGCTCGCCACGTAGTCGGCGATGTCGACGGCGTCGTAGCGGCCCATGGTGTCCGATAAAGCAACGATGAGCTGGAAGCCCGACTGAGACTTCTGCACGGACAGACCCTGCTGGGTCACCTCCTGGGGCAGTCGGGGTATCGCCTGCTGAACCTTGTTCTGGACCTGCACCTGGGCGATGTCCGGATCCGTGCCCGGGGCGAACGTCGCGGTGATCTGCACCCGCCCGGAGGAGCTGCTCGAGGATGAGAAGTAGAGCAGGTTGTCGATACCGGTGAGCTGCTGCTCGATCACCTGGGTCACCGAGTTCTGCGTGGTTTCCGCCGAAGCGCCCGGGTAGTTCGCCTGCACGCTGACCGACGGTGGCGCGATGCTCGGGTACTGCTCCACAGGCAGATTGAAGATCGCGAGCACACCCGCCAGAGTGATGAAGATGGCGATCACCCAGGCGAAGATGGGCCGATCGATGAAGAACCGGGAAATCATGACGCGGTGGGTGCCCCGGCGCTGCTGTCGACGCCAGCGTCATCGCCCGTGAACGGTACCGGCCGGGCCGGCTGTCCCGCACGGACGAACTGCAGACCCTCGACGATCACCCGATCGCCGGCTTCGAGACCGCTGGTCACGAGCCAGCTCGAACCTACCGTTCGCGTCACCGTGAGCGTCCGCAGCCGGACCATGCCGTCGTCGTCCACGATCAGTGCCGTCGCGTTGCCCCGTCTGTCGCGGCTCACGCCGCGTTGCGGCACCAGGAGCGCATCGCCGACCACGGCGGTGACGACGGTGGCCCGCACGAACATCCCGGGCAGCAGCACGGCGTCCGGATTCGGAAACTCGGCCCTGAGCGTCACCGAGCCCGTCGTCGGGTCCACCACCACCTCGCTGAACTGAAGCGTGCCCTCGTGCGTATAGGGCGTCCCGTCTTCCAGGATGAGCGTCACGCGGGCGGTGATTTCTTCGGCTGAAGCACGACCGTT
>JASFLG010000481.1:0-3784 GCA_050118205.1 Pseudomonadales bacterium | reverse complement strand
GGTGTCTCAACGTCCGGCTCGCCCGGCTCGATGACGAGCTTGACAGGCCGGCCGGCATGTTCGGACAACGCCCGCTGGATGGACTGCACCTGGGCCTCGCCGAGCAGCATGTCATGCGCCGGGTCCAACACGAGCTCGACCCGGGTCGCGTCCAATCGCCTGGCCACGGAGTGCTCGGCAAGCATCCGGGCCACCCCGGACAGGTCGAGCTCATCAACGAGATCGTGCCAGGGCGTGTGCACCAGGGCGCGCGCCTGCCCGCCATTCGCCACCGTACCCTCATCTGACGCCGCCGGGGTCCCGGACACCTGTCCAGACGCACGCTCCGTCCCATCCTTGGTCGGGGTCGAAGCGAGTGGCGCGATGCGGGTGCCGCGTTCGTCCGGCGCGAAGCAGAGCATGCGCAGGAGCGTCATCTCCGCCCCGGTTCTGGGGTCCGGTGTGATGGTCAGATCCCGATAGCCCATGAGCGCGATCTGGTAGAGCAGCTGCACCGTCTCGGCGTCGAACGGCGGCGGCTCGTCGCCCCCGACCGCATGGGTCACCGCCATCGCGTGCAGCGTCGACAGAAGCTCCGCCAGAAGCGTTTCGAAATCCACCGATCGTTCAGCCAGCTCGGCCACCACAGCGAGCACGTTGGTGGCATCGCGGCTAGACAGCGCATCCACCAGCGCCCCGACCTCGTCCCGGCCGACCAGCCCGAGCATGTCCACCACCGCTTCGAGCTTGAGGGTGCCCTGGCCGAAGCCGATGGCCTGGTCGGTGATGGACAGCGCGTCGCGCATGCTGCCGCGGGCCGCCCGGCCGATCACGGTCAGAGCCTCGGGCTCGTAGGGAACCGCCTCCGCATCGAGAATCTCCGCCAGGTAAGCCGCCGTGCGCTCGGGTGCGATGTTCTTCAGCTGGAACTGCAGGCAGCGCGACAGAACCGTCACCGGCACCTTTTTCGGATCGGTGGTGGCGAGCAGAAACTTCACGTGCTCCGGAGGCTCCTCCAGCGTCTTGAGCAACGCGTTGAAGCTCGACGCCGAGAGCATGTGCACCTCGTCGATCAGGTACACCTTGTAGCGCCCCCGGGTCGGCAGATACTGGGCGTTCTCGAGCAGCTCCCGGGTGTCGTCGACGCGGGTGCGCGACGCCGCATCCACCTCGATCAGATCCACAAAACGGTTCTCGTTCACCTCACGGCAGATCGAGCACTCACCACAGGGCGTGGAGGACACGCCGTGCTCGCAATTCAGGCACTTGGCCAGAATCCGGGCGATGGTGGTCTTGCCGACCCCCCGGGTGCCGGTGAACAGGTAGGCGTGGTGCAGGCGATCATTGTCCAGCGCATGAGTGAGTGCCCGCACCACATGGTCCTGACCGACCAGCCCGGCGAACGTGCCGGGTCGGAATTTGCGCGCGAGTACCTGGTAACTCATGATTGCCCGTTATTGTAGTGGCTTCGCCTGACCAGAGATAGCGAGGGTCTGTCCGACCGCCATCGGTCAGGAGCGGCGCCTCGAGCCATATCCGGAACAAACGATGGAGGATTCTTGACGGCCGCAGGCGCTGGCAACCCGTTCGATGAGGCACCCGTCATCATCGGTCACCGCGGCGCCGCCGGGCTCGTTCCGGAGAACACCCTGCCCAGCTTCGCCCGCGCCGTCGCGCTCGACGTGCAGGCCGTGGAGCTGGACGTGCATTGCTGCGAAAACGAGCTGGTGGTGATCCACGACCCCACCGTCGAGCGCACCACCGGCGGCCGCGGCATCGTCAGCCGCATGACCCTGGCCGAGCTCAGGGCGCTCGATGCGGGTGGCGGCGCCCGGATTCCGACGCTCGGCGAGGTATTCGAGCTGCTGCCGCGCCACATCGGCATAAACATCGAGCTCAAGGGGATGGGCACCGCTGAGCTCCTCGCCCGCTGGCTGCCCCGCGAGCCGGAGAGAGCCGTGTTGCTGTCGAGCTTTCAGCACGACGCCCTGCGTACCTTTCGCACCCTGCGCGACGACTACGCGCTCGCCCCCCTGTTCGGACGCTGGGAGGCGCGGGCGCTGGACACGGCAGCGGAGTTCGGAAGCGGCTTCATCAATCTTGGCAGGAAACTGGTCACCGCCGACCGGATGCGCAGGATCTCGGAGGCCGGGCTGCGCGCGCTGGTCTATACGGTGAACGATCCGATCGACGCCGCGCGGCTGATCACACTGGGCGTGTGGGGGCTGTTCACCGACTTCCCGGACCGCATCTCCAGGCGCGCGCTCGACGACGCGACGCGGTGAGCGTCGTCTTCAGGCACTGCGCTCCAGCTGGTCGATCTCTTTCTTCAGGTGGTACTTCTCGTCGGTGACGATCGCTTCGAGCACCTCGATGCGCTCCCGCAGCTGGTCGAGCTCCTGATAGACGGTCTCGTCGGGCTCGAACTGCGCGGTCTTCCGCTTCTGCTTGAAATACTCGGTCAGCACGCCCGTGCCGCAGCCGATGACGACGATGATGATCACAAAGGTAAAGACGTCCATCCTGTTTCCTCAAACTGATGCGCGCGTTGCCATGCTCGTTTTCCGCCCGTCAGGCAGGTTCCCGGTCACACACACTGCTCAGCGACCTGCCGTGGCCGGCGGCCCTTCCGTTTCGATCTTGTGCAGCTCGCGCTGCAGCTCGTACCGACCCGATGTCACGTGGGTCTCCATCCGCCGCAACCTGAGCTCCACCTCCTGCAGGTCGCTCTGCACGTTCCTCAGGTTGCTCCTCGGATTACCGTTGGACTCAGAGTTGCGTGTGGTGTTCATGGGTTCTTCCCGGCCGAGCCGGCGCGCTTCGCGCCGGGCGCGTTTTTCTGCCTTCTTTGGATCGTCCATCACGAAGTACATGATCCAGTATGCCGGGAACACGATGCTGCCAAAGAACAGAAGACCGGTCACCGCGATGCAGCGAACTACCCACGCCTCGACACCATAGTAGTTGGCAATACCGGCACACACGCCGACGATCTTGGCGTTTTCCTCATCCCGGCACAGCCGCGGGCTGCGCTCGAGCACCCTGGCCGAGCGCGTTCTCGCCCGCGCCTTGCGGCGCGCGCGCATCCGGGCTGCCGCATCTCTGCCGCGATAGTCTTCTGACGCGCGGGCGGCACCGCTGAACTCACGCTCGATTCTGCTCGTGGTCTCGTTGAGAAATGCGGTGGCCCGATCACTGAACTCGGTCGTGGCGGACCCGACCAGATCCTGAACGGCCTTCTCGAACCGGTCCACCGCGCTCTGCAGCTCGCTCCAGGATTTCGGATCGCCATCACGGCGCCGGCTATCCCGCCCGTCCCGATCCCGTCGACCGCGGGGCTCACGCGGTCCGTAGAGATCCTCATGGTCGGGCTCGTAGTCTGAGCGGTCCGTCATGTTCTACTCCGACTGCATCCGTTTGCGCCATCCCGGCGTCTCGGCATCCAGGATTGCTTCCAGGGTGTCGATCCGGTCCATCATTCGCTCAGCGTGCGACGCCAGGGTTTCGAGTTCCAGCCGTTCCTCGTCGGACAGGGCGCTCTGGGCACGCTGTTTGCTCCGGTAGTGCATGAAGATCCACACCGGGGCCACGATCGTCAGGAAGATGACCGTGGGGACGAAGAAGGCGACCATCCAGCCGTCCATCGGTCCTCCTAAACGCTCGCCGACTGACCACCTGTACCGCCCGTCGGCGACGGGGTGTCCCCGGTTCCGCCCTGGGATCCCTTCATCCGGGACTTCAGCTCGGCCAGATCCTTATCGATCGTATCGTCCTGCTCCAGCTCGGCGATCTCGTCGGCCAGCGT
>JASFLG010000480.1:0-3795 GCA_050118205.1 Pseudomonadales bacterium | reverse complement strand
CTGGCGCTGGATGCCGGCTCGGGTGCCGGTTTCGCCTCTGCCTTCGGCTGAGGGGATTCCGCGGCCGGTTGTGGCTCCGGTGGCGGGGTCGGCAGAGACTGTTCGGAGGCTTCGAATCGCGCGATCACCTCCTCGCTCTCCACGATCTCGCCCTCGTCCTTCAGGATCTCGGTCAGCGCGCCGTTCCCGGGTGCCACGACCTCCAGCACCACCTTGTCCGTCTCGATGTCCACCAGCAGGTCGTCACGCGCCACCGGCTCCCCCGGCCGCTTGTGCCAGACAGCGACGGTGCCTTCGTTGATCGACTCCGGGAATGTGGGCGCCTTTATGTCCATCTTGGTTCGTTCCTGTCTTGTTGGTACCCGTACGTCAATACACCTACTCAGTACCCGTACTTCAGTACGCCTGCTCAGCCAAACAGCGCATCGTCCACCAGGCGCTGCTGACGCAGGATGTGCGCCCCGGCGAATCCACCGGCGGGCGCCGCAAACGGATCCCTGCCCGCGTAGGCGAGATACAGCGAATCGTCGTGCTTCAGAATCACCCGCCGCATGTGGTGCTGGCTCGCGTACCAGGCGCCCTGATTCATGGGTTCTTCCTGGCACCAGACCACATCCTTGAGGTTGGCATACGGTCGGATCACCGCCTCGAGCACTTCCTCCGGGAAGGGATAGAGCTGCTCCAGGCGCACGATGGCCGCGTTCTCGAGCTCCGCCTCACGACGCCGCTCCAGCAGCTCGTAGTACACCTTGCCGCTGCAGAGGATGAGTCGGTCCACCTTCTTCGGATCGAGGTCGTCGATTTCCGGCAGCACCGGCCGGAACTCGCCCTGGCTCAGCTCCTCCAGCGTCGACACCGCCAGCTTGTGGCGGAGCAGGCTCTTCGGGGTCAGCGCCACGAGCGGGATGCGCGCCGGACGGATCGCCTGACGCCGGAGCATGTGATACACCTGCGCCGGGGTAGTCGGGACGCAGACCTGCATGTTGTGCTGCGCGCACAGCTGCAGGTAGCGCTCCAGGCGGGCCGACGAGTGCTCGGGGCCGGCGCCTTCATACCCGTGCGGCAGCAGCATGGTAAGCCCGCACAGGCGCATCCACTTGGTGGCGCCGCTGGAGATGAACTGGTCGATCACCACCTGGGCGCCGTTGGCGAAGTCGCCGAACTGCGCTTCCCAGACCACGAGCGTGTTCGGTGCGGTGGTGGAGTAGCCGTACTCGAAGGCCAGCACCGCCTCCTCGGAGAGGAGCGAATCATAGATATCGAAATCGACGTCCTCTCTGAGCGCATCCAAGGGCACATAGCGCTCGCCGTCCTTCTGGTTGTACAGGCAGGCATGTCGGTGCGAGAAGGTGCCGACGCCGACGTCCTGCCCGGTCAGGCGCACGCCGAATCCCTGATCGAGCAGGGTCGCGTAGGCCATGATCTCGGCGAAGCCCCAGTTGATCGGCATGGCGCCGGCAGCCATCTTGTGCCGGTCTTCCATGATCTTCTGCACCTGGCGCTGCAGCACGAACCCCTCTGGCAGGCCCTCCAGTTCGGCGGCGAGCTCGCGCAGACGGTCCTGGGGGAACGTGGTGTCTGCCGGTGTGTTCCAGTCGTGGCCGAGGTACGGTGCCCAGTCCACGAACAGGCTCGAGTCCGGCTCCTGCACCAGGGACAGGGCGACGTGGCCGCCGTTGTCCAGCGCCGAGCGGTAGGACTCCACCATCTCATCGGCCTGGTTCGCGGTGACCACACCCTGCTGCACAAGCTGGTCCACGTAAAGTGACCGGGTCGTGGGGTGGGTTCGGATCTTCTCGTACATGATCGGCTGGGTCTTCATCGGCTCTTCGGCCTCGTTGTGCCCCCGGCGCCGATAGCAGAACAGGTCGATCACCACGTCCTTCTTGAACTCCATGCGGTAGTCGACGGCGAGCTGGGTGACGAAGATGACGGCCTCCGGATCGTCCGCGTTCACGTGGAAGATGGGCGCCTGAACCATCTTCGCCACCTCGGTGCAGTACTCGGTGGAGCGTGCGTCTTCCTGTCGGTGCGTCGTGAAGCCGATCTGGTTGTTGATGATGATGTGAATGGTGCCGCCGGTCCGGTAGCCGCGGGTCTGGGACATCTGAAAGGTCTCCATGACCACGCCCTGCCCTGCGAATGCCGCATCTCCGTGGATCAGGATCGGCACCACGAGATCGCCCTTCCAGTCCTCGCGGCGATCCTGGCGGGCCCGCACAGACCCTTCTACGACCGGCCCGACAATCTCGAGATGCGACGGGTTGAACGCCAGCGCGAGGTGCATCTCGCCGCCCGGCGTCATCACGTTGGTGGAGAAGCCCTGATGGTACTTGACGTCGCCCGTCTCCTCGTCCCCCACCTCCGGCATCTTGCCGTCGAACTCGTCGAACAGGTCCCAGGGATCCTTGCCGAGGATGTTCACCAGCACGTTCAGACGGCCGCGATGCGCCATCCCGACCACCGTCTCGATCACGCCGTGAGAGCCGAGCCGCTGCAGCATCTCGTGCAGGGACGGAATCAGGCTCTCGCCGCCTTCCAGCCCGAAGCGCTTGGTGCCCGGGTAGCGGCCGTGCAGGTACTTCTCGAGACCTTCCGCGGCCGTCAGACGTTCCAGGATGGCGAGCTTCTGGGCGTTGGAGTAGGCCGGATGCGCTCGCACGCTCTCGATGCGCTGCTGCACCCAGAGCTGCTCGCCGGCGTCGACGATGTGCATGTACTCGAAGCCGATCGAGCTCGAGTAGGTGCGCTCCAGCGCATCCACGATCTCGGCGAGGGTGGCGGTGCCCTGACCGTAATGGAAAGTCCCGGTATGGAATACCTCTTCCAGATCCGCCGGACTCAGCTGGTGATAGGCCAGATCGAGGATCGGTGTCGAGGGCCGCTCCATGAGGCCCAGCGGATCGATGCTCGCCTTCTTGTGGCCGCGATGCCGGTAGGCGGAGACGAGGTCCTGCACGCGCATCTGCTTCTGCTCGTGCGCGTTCTGGACCAGGGTGCTTTCCCGCTCGGGCCTGGCTTTGAGCCGGTTCCGGCCGAGGCGCTCGAAGTGCCGGATGATCGTCGAGTGCGGCACGTCCGACTGCACCGTCTCCTCCACCCGCGGCAGCTTCTCGAAGTACTCACGCCACTCCACGGGCACGCTGTTCGGGTCCTCCAGAAAGGACTCGTAGAGCGACTCGATGTAGGCAACGTTGCTCCCCGCCATGTGGGAGCTGCGCGCCATCCGTTCCAGAAAAGATTCAGCCATCTCCGTCCTTGTTTTGACCGTCCGCTGTGGCGGCGGCAACTGACCGATCCCGAGCGGCGCGCCCGGGGGCCAGCTATCAGGTTACCAGTCGGCCGGCGAGCCGTATCCTCGAAGCCCGGCAGCCGGATCGCCCCGTCAGGTGCCCTGCTGCAGCAGCAGCGTCCGGATCTTGCCGATGGCGCGGGTCGGATTGAGGCCCTTCGGGCAGACGCTGACGCAGTTCATGATGCCGCGGCAGCGGAAGACGCTGTAGGGATCGTCAAGTTTGGCCAGCCGCTCGGCGGTAGCGTCATCCCGGCTGTCGGCCAGGAACCGGTAGGCCTGCAGCAGGCCGGCCGGTCCGATGAACTTGTCCGGATTCCACCAGAACGACGGACACGATGTGGAGCAGCAGGCACAGAGAATGCACTCGTAGAGCCCGTCGAGCTTCTCGCGATCCTCGGGGGACTGCAGGCGCTCCTGGGCCGGGGGCGGCTTGTGGTTGATGAGGTAGGGCGTCACCTTCTCGTACTGCTGGTAGAACTGAGACAGATCGACGACCAGGT
>JASFLG010000479.1:0-3817 GCA_050118205.1 Pseudomonadales bacterium | reverse complement strand
CACGGCAAGGTGCCCGTGCTGCAGGTGGACGGCGAGCCGCTGTTCGAGTCGAACGCCATCGCCGAGTATCTGGACGAAGCCGAGGCCCCGCGCCTGCATCCCGAGAATCTGATCAAGCGTGCCCGGAATCGGGCCTGGACGGACTTCATCACCACGTTCACACCCGCGCTGTCCGGCATCTACTACACGGATACCGATGCCGACCGCGACAAACGCCTGGACGCCGCGCGTCCCCGTCTGGCGAAGCTCGAGGAAGCGCTGGGTAACGAACGCGGCAACGACGGGCCCTACTTCAACGGCCCCGACCTGTCTCTGGTGGACGCGGCCTACGCACCGTTTCTGCAGCGCTTCCTCTATGTGGATCAGTGGCTCGGCACCGGCCTGCTGGACGAGTTTCCACTGGTCGCCGCCTGGGCGAAGGCGCTGGTTGAGAATGACGTGATCGCCGGCTCCGTTCCGGAGCGGTTCTACGACGAGTTCCAGTCCGGCATGCAGCGCCGGGGGTTCTACGTGGGGGAGCTGATGCGCGACGCCGACCGGGCAGCGGGCCGCTGATCGCGGTCGCCGCTGCCGCCGCGCGGCCCTAGCCGGCGCCGGCGGGCGTTGCGTCCCGATCGGCCGAGTAGAGCACGCCATCGACGAACAGGTGCTCGATCTCATCGGGCGCGTAGCCGAGCTCGCCAAGCAACGCCGCTCCGTCGACCCCCGCCCGCACGCCGGCCTGGAGGCGAGCGTTCGGTACGTCGAATGACACCATGGGCGCGTGCCGGTAGTAGGTGCCGAGCTCGGGGTGCGTCACCGGCACCATCCACTCGGACCCGGGATGCGCCTCACCGGCGAAGAAGCCGCCGGTGTTGACCGCATCCGCCTGCACGCAGCCGAGACCGGCCGGCGCCAGATCCGACTCCCACGCCGCTGCTTCCCGGGTGGAGAACAGCGCGGCCAGCGCATTGGCGAGGTCGCCTTCCCGCTCGTCCGGCTGCCCGGCCAGACAGCGCGCGATGACGAGGGGTGCCACGGGCGGCTCGAAACGGGTGCTCGCGACAAAACGTGCCCATTCGGCCGCCGTGCGCAGATCGAGATACACCCAGCCGCTCGCCGCCCGGTACAGCCGGCGCAGGGCACCGGGACCCGTCAGCTCCGCCCCGAGCGACGGCCGCGGCGGCTTGCCGGGATAGTCGATCAGATCGTCGAAGTTGGCGTAGGCGTTGGCGCCGAACATGTCCACGAAGATCTGCTGCCCGCGCCCCGTGACCTCCCGGGCGATGAGGCCGAGGAGGCTCGCCGAGCAGACGACCACGGACGTGTTCGGGTCCGGGTTCACCTCGTTGGCGCGCATCAGCCGCCGGGCCGCCTCGCGCAGCTCGGCACCGGAGAGCAGCGTCTCCGGCGGCCCGCCGGCCTGATAGCCGGCCCCGCCCATGGCCGCACCCGGAATCGGGTGGGTGGAGGGCCGCAGCGCACCGGGTCCGTTCGGCCCGTAGCCGTTGGCGGAGACATACACCAGCCCAGGGTTCGTCCGGGCGAGCGCGTCGTAGCCGATACCGAGGCGCTCCGGCACTCCGGGGCGGTAATTGTGGATGAGAATGTCCGCCTTCGCGGCGAGCCTGCCGACGACCTCCTGCCCCACCGGATGCTTGAGATCGATGCTGATACTTTCCTTACCCTGGTTGCAGCGCGTGGCGCCGATGCCGCCCAGCATGTGCCGGAACGGATCACCGCCGAGCGCCTCCACCTTGATCACGCGGGCACCCATGTCGGCGAGAAAGGACGCCCCCATGGGCGACGCGATGATGGTGGCGAGTTCCAGCACGGTGACCCCGGCGAGCGGCGCCGAGGTGATCGTGGCCGGGGTCTTCCGGCCCCAGTCGACGTCGGCGTGCGCCGCTCCTTGCGCCGCTCCGTGCGCCGCTCCGTGCGCCGCTCCGTGCGCCTTGGCATCCCGTGTCACCCGGGCCGGTGTCCGGGTGAGCGTCGCCACCGGGCCGAGCTGGGTGACGCCTTCGAGGGTCACCACGTGCCCGTTGGCGGTCATGTCCGGGTCCCGCAGGGTCTCCGGGGCGGTCAGATACGGGTGCGCAGCCACACCGCCGTCCGCCACGAACAGCGCCATCCACTCGTCCCGGGTCTTCGTCTGCATGGTCTCCAGAATCCGGGTCCGAACCGCCTCCTGCTGCTCCGGCAGCTCCGTGAGCAGATCCTCGAGACCGATCACCCGCATGAAGCTCGCAAAGAGGTGCGGCAGCAGGTTGCCGAGCTGCAGCCACTTACCGTCGGCGCACTGCACCGGGTGGTAGTTGAGCGTCGGCATGATGCTCGCGGGATCCACCGTGGCCGTCTGCGGCTGCACCTGCAGCGCCAGCGACTGCCCCATGTCGTAGGGCATGAAGCCCTGCAGCAGGCTCGTGCGCAGGCGCTGCCCGCCGCCACCGTGCCGGCGCCGGTAGAGGGCCGCGAGGATACCGGAGATCAGGTTCTGGGCCGTGGCGTGGCTCGCCACCGGCACCGCCGCGTAGTGCGGCCCGCCGCCGGGGACGATGCCGGTCAGGTTCTGCATGCGCCCGGTCTTCGCGGCAATCACCGGCTCGTAGGGCGGCAGGGGCGATTGATCGCCCGCCGCCGTCACCTCGGCATAGATCACCCCGGGATTCACCGCCCGCACCGTCTCCCAGTCAACGCCGGAAAAGCCGTGCGGGTCGCTGATCACCAGCACGTCCGTCCGTGCCAGATCGGCCGCGAGGTCGGTGCCCGTCGCCTTGCCGCGCAGCCACATGCGCGCGGACGGCACGTCGTCGAGATAGGCGTACCCGGGGTCCGGGTGGCGGGTCACCCGCGCGCCGAAGTCGGCGAGGACCATGGTGGCGATGCCGGCCGCGGGCCCACTGCCGAGATCCAGCACCTCCAGTCCCCCGAGCGGCCCGTTGCCGCCGTCCGCCGGGTCGTCTGGCCCTTCCGTCATCGCACCCTCCCACGCAAACGACCTCCATTGTAGCGACAGCGCTCGCCGGCCGGGCGGGGTCGAAAACCGGAAAAAACCACGCCCGCTACAACGCTGATTACCTCGTTCCGGGTGGACCATGCCCATCCACAAACGGAGCAACCACCACGAAGGAGTTTCCAATGGCCCGTTACGACAACATTCTTGACACGATCGGTCACACGCCGCTGGTGAAGCTCAATCGCCTGGCGCCCGCCGGGGTCAACGTCTACGTGAAGGTGGAATCTTTCAACCCCATGGGCTCGGTCAAGGACCGCATGGCCCGGGCGGTGATCGAGCGCGCGGAAGCCTCCGGTGAGCTGAAGCCCGGTCAGACGGTGATCGAGGCCACCAGCGGCAACACCGGCATCGGTCTCGCCATGGTCTGCGCCCGGAAAGGCTACCCCCTGGTGGTGACCATGGCCGAGAGCTTCTCCGTGGAGCGGCGCAAGCTGCTGCGCTTCCTCGGCGCGCAGGTGGTGCTCACCCCCGCCGCCGAGAAGGGCACGGGCATGCTCAACAAGGCGCAGGAGCTCGCCGACGCACACGGCTGGTATCTCTGCCGCCAGTTCGAGAACGAAGCGAATGCGGACGTGCACACCGAGACCACCGCGCAGGAGATCATCGCGGATCTGGCCGGCGAGCGGATCGACTACTTCGTGTCCGGCTTCGGCACCGGCGGCACCCTGAAAGGTGTGGCCAGGGGGCTGAAAGCGAACGACCCGTCGACCCGGATCATCGCCGCGGAGCCGGACAACGCGCCCGTGCTCGGCAGCGGCATTCCGCAACCGCGGCGCGCCGACGGCTCGCCGGACGGGAGCCATCCGAAGTTCCGCCCGC
>JASFLG010000478.1:0-3833 GCA_050118205.1 Pseudomonadales bacterium | reverse complement strand
ACCGTCGTCTACCACGCCAGCATGACCCTGTCGCCCGACGTGCCGCTGGTGCCCCTGGCCATCCTGGTGGCGCTCGCCAGCCTGCGTTGCCTCGAAAACGGCAGCCTTGGCGCCTGGCTGGTGCTCGGGCTGGCGATAGGGCTGTGCGGGCTGTCGAAGTACACGTCGGTGACCCTCGTGGTCTCGATCGTGCTCCTCGTCGTGGCGCGGCGGGGCTGGCGGGGCCTCTTTCAGCCGGGACTGTGGCTCTCCGGTGCGCTGGCACTGGCGCTGATCAGCCCGGTGCTCTGGTGGAACTGGCGACACGACTGGGCAACCGTGGCGTTTCATTCGGATTATCAGTTCGAGGACGTGGCGCCATGGTCCATCCCGGCGTTTCTGCTCAGTCTGGCAGAGCAGGTTGTCTTCTATTCTCCGCTGCTGGCAATCGGTGGGATCGGCGCGCTCTGGGTCCGGTGGCGCCAGAAGGGACGCTCGCTCTTCGCGGGTCGCGAAGGGGTGCTCGTGGCCTTCGCGCTGCCCGTGCTCCTTGCCTATCTCCTCACCGCGCTGGAGAGTCGTGCGTCGCCGCACTGGTCCATTCTCGGATGGCTGTTCCTGACGCCGTTGCTTGCACGCTGGCTGCTCGACGTCTGGTCAAGCCGGCGTGGTGTGCGCCTGCTGGCCTGGATCTCCGGCGGCTACTCCCTGGTCGTGCTGCTCGCCCTGCTCGCCGTGACGCTGCCCGTCATCGGCTGGCCCGACTTCCGCTACCCGCTGCGGCAGATCGTCGGCTGGAAGGCGGCCGCGGAACATGGCGAGGCACTGCTCGGGACGATCGAGGCGCGCGGCTATCCGGGTGATCCGGTGCTGCTCGTGCGCAACTGGCACCACACCGGGCCGATGGAGTGGTACCTGCCAGGGGCCCGGGTCGTCAATCTGAAGCGGGATCTGAATCCCTACAACCTGAGGAACGGTTACCCGGATCAGAATACGTGGGGTGTGCTCGTCTACCCCGACCTCTCCTTCGAGCCGCGGCTGACCAGGCTGGCGCGGGATTTCGACTGCACGCCCATCGACAGTCAGGAGGCGCGGTTCCACGGGAGTCTCGCTCAGGTCTTCTTCTTCTACCGCTGCTACTCGCGCCTGCCGGCCGCTCCGGACGGGTAGTCGACCGGTCGCCTGCAACCGATCGCGCGTGGCCAGGCCCCCGGTGGGGGCGGTATATTCCCGGGCAGCATAGACGAGGGGATATTCATGCATTCGGTGCTGATCGTGCTTCTGGGGATCGCGGGAATGGCCTTCGGGTGGTTCATCTACTCGAAGTTCATTGCCAACCGGATCTTCCGGCTCGATCCGGATTTCGTTACGCCAGCGCACCAGTTCAACGATGGCGTCGACTTCGTGCCAACGAACCGCTACGTGCTCTGGGGCCACCACTTCACCAGCGTTGCGGGAGCCGCTCCCATCGTCGGCCCGGCGATCGCCGTCTACTGGGGCTGGGTGCCGGCGGTGCTCTGGGTCGTGCTGGGGACGATATTCTTCGCCGGTGTGCATGACTCCGGCGCGCTCTGGGCGAGCAATCGGAACAAAGGCCGGTCCATCGGCGCGCTGTCCGAGTCGGTGATCGGCGCTCGGACCCGAGCCCTGTTCATGATCGTCATATTTCTGCTGCTGCTCATGGTCAACTCGGTGTTCGGCGTGGTGATCGCCAATGCCTTCGTGAGCACTCCGGAGTCGGTGTTTCCCGCCTGGTCCGCGATCGTGGTGGCGCTGATCATCGGTCAGCTCGTGCATCGCCGATTCAATCTCGTGGTCCTCGGCGTCGTCGGCGTGGTCGTGCTGTATCTGAGCGTCTACGCCGGCAGCCGCATGCCGCTGGCGCTCCCGGAGATGCTGTCCCTCACCCCGCAGGCCAACTGGATCATTCTGCTGTTCGTCTACGCGGCGATCGCGAGCATGCTGCCCGTGTGGATGCTCCTGCAGCCGAGAGACTTCATCAACGGCATGCAGCTGCTGGTGGGGCTGGTCCTGCTCTACGGTGCCGTCTTCATCTTCCTGCCGGACATCTCGGCGCCGGCCTTCAATCACCGCCTGGCGGAGTCGTCGCCCTCCATCATTCCGCTGCTGTTCGTGACCATCGCCTGCGGCGCGATCTCGGGCTTTCACGGGATCGTCGCCTCGGGCACCAGCTCGAAGCAGCTCGACAAGGAGACCGATGCTCGGTTCGTGGGCTATCTGGGTGCGGTCGGCGAGGGCACCCTCGCGCTGATCACCATCGTCACCGTCAGCGGCGTGGCGCTCGCCGCGACGCCGGAGGCCTGGTACGAGATCTATGACGAGTTCGGATCGGCGGGTGCCGGGTCGTTCATCACCGGGGGCGCCCACCTGATCGAAGGGGGCTGGGGGATTCCGGCCGGGGTAGCGGAGACCCTGCTCGCCACCATGGTCGTGCTCTTTGCGGGGACGACCATGGATTCGGGGGTTCGTCTGCAGCGCTACATCATCGAGGAGTGGGGAGAGATCTACGGTATTCCGTGGTTGAAGAACGGTGTGATAGCGACCCTGCTGGCAGTAGGGGCCTGCCTGCTGCTGGCGTTCGGGGCCGGTGGCGCGTCCGGCACCGGCGGCCTGGTCATCTGGCCTCTGTTCGGATCCACCAACCAGATATTGGCGGGCCTGACGCTGCTGGTGATCTCGGTGATGCTGATCAAGCTCGGGCGACCTTCCTTCTACACGCTGCTACCCATGCTCTTCGTCCTGACCATGTCTTTTCTGGCCGGTTGCGTGACCGTGGTGCAGTTCTATCAGGCCGGCAATTTCCTGCTGGTCACCCTCGACGTGGTGGTCCTCGTGACCAGCCTGCTCGTCATGCTGGAGGCCGGCGCGGTGATTGCCGAGCACAGGAGAAATGGAAAACAGGTTACAACATCGCCGTAAGCTTTTGATTTTTTGTTATTTATATATCCTTACCTAGAATCTACTTGAAAGGTGCGAATCAGGCGCGGTACATTTGCAAGGCTTCTGGGGGGAAGCGTTAGCGCGGACGCTCTGCACGTCGACACTGATGACACGCACAGAGCGGACCGCGCTTTTTCTTTGGCTGCTCGCCAGGTCGCCGTCGGCGACGAATCCATCTCCGATCATTTCGAGGTCACCGCATGCACGTGGTGGTGATCGGCTGCGGCCTCGCCGGAGTCTCGACCGCCTACTTCCTGCATCGCGCCGGAGCCCGGGTGACCGTGCTCGACCGTGCGCCGGCGGCTGGCCGGGAGACCAGCTATGCCAACGGCGCCATGCTCACTCCGAGCCTGGCGGATCCCTGGAACGCGCCCGGGGTGTTCGGTCAGCTTGCGCGCTCGCTCGGACGCGACGACGCACCCATGCTGCTGCACCTTGCCGAGTTACCCCGGCTGGCCGGCTGGGGCATCCGCTTCCTCGCGAACGCGAGACGAAAACGCTTCGAGTCGAGCTACCTGCACAACGTGGCCCTGGCCCGCTATTCCCTCGCCCAGCTTGCCGGGATCCGGTCGCACACGGGCATCGAGTTCGAGTTCTCCGAAGGGGGCATCATCAAGGTGTTCGAGGATCCAGCGGCGCTCGAGGCGGCCGTGCAAGTGGGGCACTGGCTGAAGCAGGCGGGCATCACTCATCGTGAGCTCGATGTGCCCGGCCTCGTCGCGTTGCAGCCGATGCTGGCGGAAAGTGCCGACCGGCTGGTCGGCGCCGTCCACTACCCGGACGATCAGGTCGGCAACGCACGCCTGTACTGCGAGTCGCTGGCGCGCTGGCTTGCGGGGGAGGGGGTGGCGATGCGTTTCAGCGAGCAGGTGCTCGGCTTCGAGCGGACCTTT
>JASFLG010000477.1:0-3841 GCA_050118205.1 Pseudomonadales bacterium | reverse complement strand
TGCCGATGATGAATGCTTGCCGCTCGTTCTCGTCAACAATGCCGGGATCACCAGCGACAATCTGCTGATGCGCATGAAGAGTGAGGAGTGGACGTCGGTAATCGATACGAACCTGAACGGCCTTTACCGGGTCGTGAAACCGGCACTGCGCGCTATGATGAAGGCCCGGTGGGGAAGGATCGTCAACGTGAGCTCCGTCGTCGCGCGAATGGGCAACCCGGGCCAGACCAATTATGTCGCCAGCAAGTCTGGAATCGAAGGATTCACACGCGCCCTGGCGCAGGAAGTGGGGTCGCGCGGCATCACGGTCAATGCCGTGGCACCTGGCTTCATCGAGACGGACATGACCGCCGTGCTCGATGAAGCACAGATCGAGACGATGGCGAGCCGCATTCCGCTCGGCAAGCTGGGTCGCGTTCAGGACGTGGCCGAGGCGGTAGCCTTTCTCGCGAGTGACAGAGCGGCCTACATCACCGGTGAAACGCTGCACGTGAATGGCGGCCTGTACATGGCCTGAGCGGGTTCTGGAGGCCCGCGGCGCCGCCTCCAGAAGCCCATGATCAAAGGCATCTGCAAGGGTCTTCAAACCGCGTCGAGGGCCCGGAATGTCAACCTTAGCGTCAACTTGAATTGGGTATAGGCCGACTATAGAATGCGCCTCGCCCTGCACCCCAGGAACCAGATTGGGAGATCCCAGCCTAATGAGTAGCGTAGAAGAACGTGTTAAGAAACTGATTTGCGAACAGCTCGGCGTCAAAGAAGAAGAAGTGAAAGACGAGGCTTCCTTCGTTGAGGATCTGGGTGCTGACTCGCTGGACACGGTCGAACTGGTCATGGCGCTCGAAGAGGAATTCGAGACAGAAATTCCCGACGAAGAAGCCGAAAAGATCACGACTGTGAAGGAAGCCATCGACTACATCCTGGCTCACCAGTAAGTTCGACTTCAAAAAACGGATTCGTGTCCTGAAGCCGCGTCTACCTCATAAGTAGAGCGGCTTCTTGCGTTTGGGACAGCAGGGAGAGGGCACCATGAGCAGACGAAGAGTTGTCGTGACCGGAATGGGGTTGTTGTCGCCGATCGGCAACAGCCTCGAGACCGCGTGGAAGAACGCGGTCGCCGGCAAGAGCGGCGCCAATGTGATCGACCTGTTCGACGTCACCGACTACAGCGTGAAGATCTGCGCATCGGTGAAAGACTTCGATGTCGCAGCCTATTTCGATGCCAAGGAAGCACGTCGCATCGACTCGTTCATCCAGTATGGAATGGCTGCCGGCATCCAGGCCATAGAGGATGCCGGCATCGAGCCGCATCCGGACGATGCGCATCGGATTGGCGTGTCGATCGGATCCGGCATCGGCGGTATCAACACCATAGAGCAGACTCATTCTGTGCTGCTCAAGAGCGGCCCGCGCCGGGTCTCGCCCTTCTTCGTGCCGGCCAGCGTGATCAACATGATCTCCGGGAACCTCTCGATACGCTATGGCTTGAAAGGGCCCAACATCGCGATCGTAACAGCTTGCACCACGGGGACTCACAACATCGGCGTCGGTGCCCGCATGATTCAGTATGGTGATGCGGATGTGATGGTGGTCGGTGGTGCGGAGCAGTCCTGCTCACCGATCACCATGGCCGCCTTCAGCTCGATGAAGGCGTTGTCCACCCGCAACGACGACCCGGAGCGTGCGAGCCGCCCCTGGGATCGCGATCGTGACGGGTTTCTGCTCGGCGACGGCTCGGGCGCGCTGGTGCTGGAGGAGTACGAACGGGCGAAGGCGCGCGGCGCGAAGATCTACTGTGAGCTGGTCGGTTTCGGCATGAGCGGCGATGCCTATCACATCACGAGCCCGGCCGAAGACGGCGCGGGCGCGGTCGCGTCCATGCGCAACGCCTTGACGGATGCACAGATGTCACCGGAAGACGTGGATTACGTGAACGCGCACGGCACGTCCACGCCACTCGGCGACGTCGCCGAGACCAAGGCCATCAAGCAGGTCTTCGGAGCGGACACCAAGGTCGCGGTGAGCTCGTCGAAGTCGATGATCGGGCATCTGCTCGGCGCGGCGGGGGCCGTCGAGGCGATCTTCTCGATCATGTCCATCGTCGACGACGTGATCGCGCCGACCATCAACCTGGACAACCCGGGCGAGGGGTGCGACCTCGATTACGTCCCGAACACCGCCCGCCAGACGACCGTGCGTGCGGCGCTGTCCAACAGCTTCGGGTTCGGCGGCACCAACGGCACTCTGATCTTCAGGAAAGTGTGACCCCATCGTGGCCGGTCGGCGGGACGTCGGCCGACCGGGTGCGGGGCGTTTCCTCTACAATGGCGGTGTGACGGGCTTACTGAAACTGCTCTCGTGGCTGGCGCTTACCGCAGTTGTGCTGATCGCGGCGGCCGGTGCCTACACGCTGTACTGGAACGGACGCGCGCTGCCCGTGACCGAGGACATCCGGGTCGAGCTAGAGCCGGGCCAGTCGTTTGCCGCATTTGCCGATGCGTTGGAGCACGAGGGTCTGCTGACCCATGCCCGGCTCTGGTCCGTCCTGGCGCGCCTCAGCGGTGCGGCACGGCGGGTTCAGGCGGGCGAGTACTGGGTGCGGGTGGGCGATACGCCTGCGGGCCTTCTCGATCGACTGCTCGCCGGTGACGTTGTCGTCTACGAGGTGAAGCTCCTGGAGGGATGGACAGTGCGACAGGCGCTCGCGCAGCTCGCCGTTCAGGAACCGCTCCTCCACGAGCTCGACGGTGCGGACGAGACAACACTGCTTGGGGCCCTGGGGTTGCCGGCCGGCCACGCCGAGGGGATGTTCTTTCCCGACACCTATCGCTACGAGCGCGGTGCTTCGGATGCGGACATCCTGCGTCGGGCGTACAACAAGCTTCAGGACGTGCTGGCCGCGGTCTGGGCATCGCGCGATTCGGGCCTGCCGTACGAGACGCCTTACCAGGTGCTCATCGCCGCGTCGCTCATCGAAAAGGAAACCGGTCGCGACGAGGACCGCGCCAAGATCGCACAGGTCTTCGCCACACGGCTCGCGAAAGGAATGCGTCTGCAGACCGACCCGAGCGTCATCTACGGCGTGGGTGGAACCTTCGACGGTAACCTCACCCGGCGGCACCTGGTCACGGATACGCCTTACAACACCTACACGCGCAAGGGACTACCGCCCACGCCCATCGCCCTGGTCGGAGCTCGCTCGCTGGATGCTGCCGTGCACCCGGCCGGCGGCGATTATCTCTACTTCGTCAGCCGGGGCGACGGGACGAGCCACTTCTCCGCGAGCCTCGAGGAGCACGAGGCCGCCGTGCGGAAGTATCAGCTGCAGTGAACGGGCGGTTCATCACCCTGGAAGGCGGAGAAGGGGTCGGCAAGTCCACCAACCTCGAGGTGGTGGTGAAGCGCGTCGAGGCCGCCGGGCATCCCGTGCTGACCACCCGCGAGCCGGGAGGCACACCCCTTGCCGAAGAAATCAGGGACCTGTTTCTCGAGGTCCGCGCCGAGCCCGTCGCCGGTATCACCGAGCTGCTGCTCATCTTCGCTGCCCGGGCCCAGCACCTGGAGACCGTGATCCGGCCGGCGCTGGCCGCCGGAACCTGGGTGGTGTGCGATCGCTTCACCGATGCCACCTACGCTTACCAAGGCGGCGGACGCGGATTGTCCACGTCGAAGATCGAGGCTCTGGAGACCCTCGTCCAGGGCACACTGCAGCCGGATCTGACGCTGTATCTCGACGTGCCGGTGAACGTGGGTCAGGCGCGGATCGCGAATCGCGCGCACGATCGGATGGAACGTGAGGCGGTTGCTTTCTATGAGGCTGTGCGAGCCGTCTATCTCGACC
>JASFLG010000476.1:0-3842 GCA_050118205.1 Pseudomonadales bacterium | reverse complement strand
GCGCTCTCAGGACGCCGAGTCGAGCCAGGCGAGCACGGCCGCACGGTCGGCGTCCAGCTGCGGCGGCGGGGTCAGTGCCGACAGTCCTTCCATGTCCCCTTCCAGCGCCACCGTGCGTACCCCGGCGCCACCCGTGAAGCACTGCGCGCGTGCGGCGGGCTGCTCGAACACGGCCGCCATGTCGTTCACGAAGCCGAACGGCACCTTGCGCGCCGTCATGGCGGCCTCGATCTCTGTGGCGAGGAGGGCAGCCACCCGTTCGCCGATCCGTGCGTTCAGCGCCGACCGGTTGCGCACCCGCTCCCCGTTGCTCGAGTAGCGGGGATCCTGGGCCAGCTCGTCGAGCCCGAGCGCCGCGACGAATGCCAGGAACTGCCGCTCCGTACCGACCGCCACCACGAACTCGCGACCGTCGCGGGTGATGAAGATGCTGCCGTAGGGAACGATGTTCGGATGCTCGGACCCCATCCGGCCGGGCACCACACCCGCCATCAGATAGTTGCTGGCCTGATTGGCGAGCGAAGCGGTGGCGGAGCGGAGCAACGACGTCGCGACAAAGCTGCCGTCTCCCGTGCGCGCCTTCTTCAGCAGCGCGAGCAGCAATCCCTCCTTCAGCTGGTGCGCGGCGAGCAGGTCCATCAACGCTACCGGCATCTTCACCGGGCCACCGTCCGGCGCACCGTTCATGTAAGTGAAGCCCGCTTCCGCCTGGATGATGGCGTCGAACCCCGGACGCGGATCGTCCCGACCGTAGGCGGTGATCTGCAGGTAGACGAGCCCGGGATTCGCCGCGCTCAGGGTGGCGTGATCGAGGCCGAACTTCCGCTCGTCTCCGGGCTTGTAACCCACGACCAGCACATCCGCCGCCAGCGCAAGGCGCCGGGCCGTTTCCCGATCCTCCTGGTCCGCGAGGTCCAGGGCGATGGACTCCTTGCCCCAGTTTGCGCTGGCGAAGTAGGCCGTCACGTCCGTATCCCGCGACTCGTTTTCCAGATACCAGCCACGGGTCGGATCGCCCGAAACGGGCGGCTCGACCTTGATCACCCGTGCGCCCAGCTCGGCGCAGAACTGACCCACGAGCGGTCCGGCCAGCACGTTTGCGAACTCCACCACCACGAGTCCCGCCAGGGGCTTCGTCTCAGCCATTGCCCGCCTCCCGATCCGCGTCGGAGTCGTCCGCATGTGCCGTGTCACCCTGGTGCCCGTCCGTGGCCCTGCCGGCGGGTGCGAGCTCGTCCGCAAACACCCTCCGGTAGACGGCCCAGGATGCCATCAGCATGGCGCCGACCAGCGGGCCGACGAGCAGCCCGATGGCACCGAACATGAACAGGCCGCCGAGCGTGGTGAGCAGCACCAGGACGTCCGGCATCTGTGTGTCCGTGCCGACGAGCCACGGCCGCAACACGTTGTCCACGCTCGCCACCACCAGCCAGAACCAGCCGGCGAGGAACAGCGCCGACCAGTACTCACCCTGGACCGCGAGATACACGGCCACCGGCAGCCAGATGATGACCGGGCCGATGAACGGGATCACCGACAGAAAGCCCATGACGATGCCCCACAGCACCACGCCGCCGACCCCCACGATGTAAAATCCGAGGCCGGCAAAGAAGCCCTGCACGGCACCGATCACCACCATGCTCTTGAGCACCGAGCGGGTAACGTTGGCACCGACCCGAAGGAATTCCTCCCTGTCCCCCTGACGAAGCGGCAGGCTCGCGACGATGGACTGTGCCAGCTCCCCGCCGGAGAGCAGGCAGTAAAAGAAGAAGTAGGCGGCGACGAACGCATCGAGCAGCAGCACCGCCGTAGCCTGAGTGACCTGGGTCAAGGTCCCCGCGACAAATCTGCCAACGGTCCCGACGAGCTCTCCCAGCTTGCTGATGAGCTCGTCCCGGATCGTGTTCACATCACCCTGGTACTCGCCCAGCCACTCGGGCAGCTCGACGCCGATCAGGGTTGAACCATCGTTCAGGTGGTTTCCGATCCAGCCGCTCGCCGCCTCGGCGAAGTTCAGCGCCTGGCCGGTCGCCAGGCCGAGCAGAAGGAACACGGGCACCACGACCAGCACGATCAGGAGAGCCAGATTCAGGCTCGCAGCCACGGCCGGGCTCACGTGGCGCTCGAGCCGGTACTGAAGCGGATGGAACATCAGCGCCGCCCCGCCGGCCAGCACCAGGGCACCGAAAAACCCGGAGATCATGTAGCAGAACAACGCCAGCAGCACGAGCAGCAGCGACACGGCAAACGCCCGCTGCATCGCAACCGTCGTCGTGGTCACCCGCTGCTGCCCTTTTCTTCCGCAAGCGGCTCCTCGATCAGCAGGGTTCTCAGGTCGGCGCCGATGGTATCGGCATGCAGGAACGAGACGCTGTAGATGTTGCGGATCCTGAGGTTCTGATCGATGAGGAAGACCCGCAGCACGTGCGAGAACGTTCCCAGCACCTTGCCCTCCTCGTCCCGGTCGCGCAGCACCCACTGCCCGTAACCTTCGAGGATCGGCCCGAGCTCCGTTTCCCCCGCCGTGGTCAGAAAACGCCAGTCCGCGCCGCTGCCGGCAAACGGCTCGCCGTAGGTGCGCATGACCGCCGGGGTGTCGTGGTCCGGATCGAAGCTCAAGCTGATCAGACGCACCCTGCCCGCCAGATCCCGCGACGCCCCGAGACGCCGCGCCACCTTGCTGAGCACGTGTGTCGCCAGCGGGCAGCCGTTCACGTCCGAGCAGGTGGTGTAGATGAAAGACAGCACCACGAGCTTGTCGCCCATCAGATCGTGCAGCTCGACGGCGTGGCCCTGGCTGTCCAGAACCCGACCGTTCGGGGCACGCCCAAGGGGCGGCAGCTCGTAGGTACCGGGCACCGGCGCCTCGAAGGTAAGGTCGGCGTATCCCGGCGCCAGCACCACCGGTGCCGGATGCCGATGCGCGGCCGTGCCGGGCTCGGGCGCTTCCGAGGCCGACGCCGCCGGCCATACCCCGAGCCCGCCCGCTGCAAGGAGCACGGCGCCCGCCAGGTAGCGGGCGCGTCGGATCCGGTCAGTCCGAGGTTGCAACCTGCTTGTCGAGCACCGCCGGTGCCCGTTTTCCGTACAGCGCATAGGCGCCGAAGCGCATCTGGTGCGGCGCCCCGAGACCGGCCGCGATGAAGTCGATCTTGAACTCCGGCGTCAGTTGCTCCCCGTCCCAGCGGTAGAGCTTGAAGTACTGCAGATCGCCGCCGGTGCTCTCCTGCTTGTCCCAGTTGGCGAGCAGCGACGAGGTGAAGTACACCCGCTCGCCGTCCCAGCTCTGAGAGACCATGTTCACCTGCTCACCAATCTGCTGCTCGAACACCTGTACGGGCTTGTGCGGGTCGCTGATGTCGAACATGCGCACCATGCCGTCGTTCCAGGTGTCCACCCACAACAAATCGTCGTCCGACGAGATGGAGATGTCCACGGGCAACGGCAGCTTCGACGCATCCCCGATGTCGGCCACCGCCTCAGCCTGCCACTCGCCCGAATCGTCCTCGTAGATCAGCCAGATTTTCGAGGTGAGGGCGGTGGAGGTGAAGCAGTAGTCGTGCTGCGCGCCCCAGGCGCACCGGATCTCCAGTGGCGCGCCGGGCACATCGAAGATCTTCTTCGGCTGCCGGGTGTGCAGGTCCCACACCACCACCGTATTACCGAACCGTTTCATGGCTTCGGCGTCCGCCATCATCGTGCCCAGGTTCATCATGTAGTTGTTCCAGCCGGTGAAGGACGAGGTGATCATCACGTTGCGCCGCGGCAGCGCCCGCACGTCGTAGCCGTAGCCGTCGGCAAACTGGCCGGTCTTCACCGCACCATCCAGCGCATCGTCCGTC
>JASFLG010000475.1:0-3844 GCA_050118205.1 Pseudomonadales bacterium | reverse complement strand
GTGAACCGCTGGCACGCCGGCTGGTCCAGCCGACAACGCATCATGCGGGGACTGGCCGATCGCGATTGGCCGACCCTCTATTCCTCCGGCGCGGAGACGGTATGGGAGATCGGGCGACCGGCATGGCACGCGCAACCATGGCTACCGACCATCGGCCGGGATGGAAAGCTGCAGGTGGATTGCCCGGGGCGGCTGCTTCTGCGTTGGCCCTCGCGACGCCGCGTCGATACCGCCGCAGTGGCGATGCACGCGCATCTCATGCGGCGCGCGCTCAGGCGGGGACGGCCGAGCCTGACCGTGCTGATATTCGATGCGCTGCTGTGGCCCTATGTCCGACGGCTCGATCCCGGGACCGTGATCTACTACTCCTACGACGCCCACCACCTTTCGCCCGGTTGGACGAATGACCTTGCGCGCCAGGAGGCAGAGCTGGTCGATCGAGCCGATCTGATCGTGGGCTACACCGCAGGCATGCTCGAGTGCCTCCCGGGGGACGGCGCGCAGCGGGGACGCGTGCTGCCGCCGGGCGTCGACATCGGACCTTTCTGCGATGCAGCCAATGCACGCTGTCCTGTGGATCTGGCCCGAATCCCGCATCCACGAATAGGCTATGTGGGCCGCGTGAATCAGAAGCTCGACTATGAGCTCGTCTACCAGATTGCCCGCGCGCGACCGGACTGGCACTGGGTGTTCTGCGGGTCCGTCGGCGCCGGTGCCGACGGACGGTTTGCGGCCGATCGTGCTGCGGAAGCCCGCTGGCTGCAGTGCCGCGATCTACCCAACGTGCACGCGTTGGGCCCCGTGCCCAACGCTGACGTTCCCCGATACCTCGCCCACATGGACGTCAACGTCATGTGCTATCGGACCGATGCCGGCGGCTGGTGGACGGAGATATTTCCGCTGAAGTCGCTCGAGTACCTCGCAGCCGGCAAGCCCATCGTGAGTGCGCGGGTCAGAAGCATACTCGGATATGCCTCGGATATTGCGTTCGCCTCGACGCCGGACGACTGGATCGATGCCATCGAGCAGGCCATTGCCTCCGGCGGCGTGGGAACGACGGCATCGCGCCACGCCACCGCACGGGAGAACACCTGGGACCAGAGAATCGATTGCCTGCAGACGTGGATCGACGAGCTCGTCCGGCTCCCACAGTGAGACGTCAGCCGAGCATCCGTGCCAGCCGCTCACCCAGGATCGACTCGGCTTGCGTGACGATGCTGGTGACCAGCTCCTGGCAGGTCGGGATGTCGTGAATCAGTCCCTGGCTCTGACCGACCGTCCAGATACCACCGTCGATGTCGCCGCCTTCCAGTACGTTGGCACGGCCCCGCACGCCCGCGACCAGCTCTTTGACGTCGTCGAACGTCTTGCTGGCATCCTTCTGAATGTCCGCGACCTCCTCGGAGATCGCGTTGCGCGCCACCCGGGAGGTGTTGCGCAACGTCCGATTGATGAGCACCGTGTCGCGCTCCGTGTTCTCCACGATCTGGCGCTTCACGTTCTCGTGGATCCGACACTCCTTGGTCGCCAGAAACCGGGTGCCCATGTTGGCGCCTTCCGCACCCAGCGCAAGCGCCGCCGCCAGGCTGCGACCGTCCGCCATGCCGCCCGAGGCGATGACGGGTATCTTCACCGCGTCCACCGTCGCCGGCAGAAGCACCATGATGGTGACGTCGTCCTCGCCCGGATGCCCGGCGCACTCGAACCCGTCGATGCTGATCACGTCCACACCGAGGCGCTCGGCGGTGACCGCATGCCGGACCGACGTGCACTTGTGGATGACCTTCACGCCGCTGGCCTTGAAATCCGGCAGGTGAGGCTCCGGTGAGCGACCGGCCGTCTCCACGATCTTGACTCCTGTCTCACAGATCGCACCGCGATACTCGTCATAGGGGATCGGATTGATGGAAGGCAGAATCGTCATGTTGACGCCGAACGGCTTGTCGGTCTGATCCCTCACGCGCTGGATCTCTTTTTCCAGGGACTCCGCCGAGTCGAACATGTGCGCCGTGAGGAAGGCCAGCGCACCGGTATTGGCTACCGCCGCAACGAGATCCGCATAGCCCACTCCCGTCATGCCACCCATCACGATGGGATGCTCGACGCCGAACATTTCGGTCAGTTTGGTCTTGATCATTTTTTTTCTACTCTCAATCGAAGGAAATCGGTCAGATGCCCAGGAAGCCGGCATAGCGGCGGCGATGGTATGCCCGGTTGCCGAGCAGCGTCTCCGCGGCACGGGCACGCTTGATGAAGAAGCCGGCATCGAACTCGTCCGTCATGCCGATTCCGCCGTGCATCTGGATCATGTCGTTGGTCATGTCGTGCAGAAACTCGCCCACTTCGCACTTGGCCAGCGAGCAGAGCTGGCCGACGTCCTCGCCGTCCTGGTCGATGGCTGTCAGGGCGGCGTCGACACAGGAACGCGCCAGCTCCATGTTCATGAAGTGCGTGGCCTGCCGGTGGCCGAGCGACTGAAAAGAGCCGATCACCTGGTCGAACTGAACGCGTGTCTTCAGGTACTCGAGCGTGCGGTCGAACGCCTCGGCCCCGGTGCCGAGCATCTCGGCAGCGAGCCCGGCGCGCCCCCGGTCGAGGATCGCCTCGAGCGGCGCGTAGCCATCGCCCACGCCGCCCAGCACCGCTTCGGCGCTCACCTTGACCTTGTCGAAGACGATGTCCGCATACCCGCGGGCATCGACGGTCTTCAGCGGCGTGCGCGTGATGCCGTCGGCAGCCGTATCCACGATGAAGAGCGTCAGGCCCTGCGCGTCCCCCGCCTGACCGCTCGTGCGGGCGGCCACCACGAGCGCGTCCGCGGCGGCGCCTTCCATCACGAAAAGCTTGCGCCCGGTCAGCTCGAAACCGTCACCCGCCGCGGTCGCGGTCATTGCGACCCCCTGCGGATCATGCTGGGAGGTCTCGTCAACCGCGAGGGTCACGATGGTTGAGCCGCTCGCAATCTCCGGCAGGTAGCGCTTCTTCTGCGCATCCGTGCCGCCGAGCAGCAGGGCCGAAGCACCCATCAGTCCGGATGCCAGCAACGGGCTCGCCGTCAGCCCCCGGCCGGTCTGCTCGAGTACCACGCCGAAGGTCCGGTAGTCCATGCCGGACCCGCCGTACTCCTCGGGAATGAGGATTCCCGACCAGCCGAGCTCGCAGATGGCCTTCCAGGTCTCCTCGGCGAAGCCGACCTCCGTCCCCGCGTCGCGCATTGCGCGGAACCGGGCGACCGGCGCCTCTTCGCTGACCCAGGCGCTCGCCTGGTCCCGCAGGATGACCTGCTCTTCCGTCAACACCGCCATGCTCAGTACCCCTTCAGGCCGAGGACGCGCTTGGCGACCAGATTCAGGTTTACCTCGTTCGAACCGCCTTCGATGGAATTCGCCTTCGAACGCAGCATCGCCCGGGTGTGGGACAGCTCCTCATCCGTGAAGCCGGCGCCTTCCCAACCGACACCGCGGTTCCCCATGATCTCGACCATCAGCTCTTCGCGCTCCTGATTCATCCTGGCCCAGCAGATCTTGAGGATGCCGATGGCCGGAGTCGGACCATGTACGGCCGCTTCCGCGCTGAAGCGTCGAGCCGTGAGGCCGAAGGCGTGGGAGAGCATCTTGTTCGACGCGATACGCTCGCGCATGCCACCGTCCGCCAGAACGTCGCCCGCCATGCCGATGTGGTCCCGCGCGGCATCCTCGAGATCGTACGCCGCGCCGCCATTGACGTTGCCGCCACCGTCGCCCGCAATGCCCGAGCGCTCGTGCAGCAGCAGGTGCTTGCCGATCGCCCAGCCCTTGTTCTTCTCGCCGATGAGGTTCTCCTTCGGCACGACCACGTCCGTGAA
>JASFLG010000474.1:0-3900 GCA_050118205.1 Pseudomonadales bacterium | reverse complement strand
ACCTTATCCACAACGTTCTGGGCGAGCTGGCGCTTGAAGTCGAGCACGTCGGCTCAACTTCGGTTCCCGGACTGCCGGCCAAGCCAGTCATCGATATTGACCTGATCGTAACTGACTCCAGCGATGAGGCGCGCTGGTTGCCCCAACTCGAGGCTGCGGGCTTCGTGCTGGCGATCCGCGAACCATGGTGGTACGAGCACCGTTGTCTCCGGTTTGACGATCCTCGGTGCAACCTACATGTGTTTTCGCCGGATTGCGCTGAGGCGGCTCGCCATAAAATCTTTCGCGATTGGCTACGCGGCAATCCTGAAGATCTGAAGCTCTACCGCAATGCCAAGACGATCGCTGCAAAGACCGCCAACAGCCGGGGCGAGACCGTCAAAAGCTACAACGCCCGAAAGCAGCAGGCGATCAGGGAAATCTACGGACGCGCGTTCGCAGCCGCAGGCTTGCTCTGAATGGCCGGTCCTGCAAGGCGTCGCCGTTGCGACGGCCTTCGGGAACGTCCGTTGTCGTTCAGGTGTATGTTGGAATGTCCCTTCTTGAGCGCGATCCTGCCTCTTGCACCGCACAACGGGATTTCCGGGGTCTCCCCACATCTGCCGTTCGCTATGCTCCCGACGTATCTGCGGCATCTCTCGATTCCGGCCGTTTCGGCATACGCCGCCCTTGCTCTGGACATGCCGATACTCCAAGCTGGCTATCCGATAGTGCTCGAATGGGAGAGCAGGCATGAGCCACGTGGAAAGATTTCAAGCCTATGCTGACGCCTTCGAAAAAACCTACCTGGACGATGATTGGCAGCGACTAGAAGAGTATTTCACACCCGACGCAACGTACGCCCCAGGTGATGGTTCGAAGGCTGTGGGGCGTGACCAGGTGATTGCCCAACTGCGCGATGGCGTTAATGGGCTGGATCGTCGTTTTGATTCTCGTGCATTGTCTGCGTCACCGCCGAGTCTGGAAGGGGATACTGTTTCACTTGCTTGGAAGCTCACACTAAGTAAGCAAGGAGCCCCAGAGTTCACCGCGACTGGAATAGAGCGCGCGACGTTTGCTGGCAGTGCAATCAGCTGCATGGAGGACGTCTTTGACGAAGGTGTAGTGGAAGCGTTGGGAGCATGGATGGCTGCACACGGAGAGTCGCTGGGAGCCTGACTGTCCGCTAGTTGCCGCTATTTTCGGGCGCTCACAATCACCACTTTCGCACACCGTATCTATCTGCTTTCCCACACGCTCCCGTTCTCGTCAGCGGAATAAAACTGTATATTCATACAGTATCTTCATTTGAGTGAAGGGAGAGGAACTTGGCTCAGGCGGCACAACTGGAGACGGATCACGTCCGGAATCGAGAATCCCGCACACCCGCATCCACGCCGGTTGCTCGCTCCGACGATGACCTCCAACGATACCGGCTCATCGATCTCTTCAGAGAAGTGCGGATGCTGATGGGTCAGCGCCATACCATCGACTATCGCCTGCTCTGCGTGCTCAGGGAGCTCGATCAGCGCGACCATCTCGACGGCCGACCCCTGCACCTTGCCTCCTGGCTCGCCCGCAGCTTCGGTCTCGGCTACGGCGCGGCCCGGGAAAAGGTGCGAACGGCCCGCGCGCTCGGTCACCTGCCGCTGATCGATGCGGCCTTCAGGGCGGGACGGCTGAGCTACTCCAAGGTTCGCGCCCTGACCCGCGTGGCCACGGCGGGTAACGAGGCGGAGCTTCTGGCCATCGGCGTGCGGGACAGCGCGGAGGTGATCGAGCAGGTGGTCCGGCGACTGAAGCAGCGCGAGCGGATGGACGATGTGCAGGAGGTGATCCGCCAGCGATCGCTGACCTACGCCTGGGACGAGGACGGCTCGCTGGTCGTCCGGGCGCGGCTGACGCCGGAGCAGGGCGCGATCTGGCTCAAGGCTATCGAGAAAGCCGAGGCCGTGCTCGATGGCGGGGACGAGTTCGACGTGCGGCACGCGGATGCCGTCACCCACGCGCTGGAGGAAAGCCTCAACGACCGACCAGGCGCGGCGCGAACCTCGGATCGCTATCAGGTGGTGGTCCACGTTCCCGCGGAAACGTTGTCCCGTTCCACACCCAAGGACGGCGCATACATCGACGGTGGTCCCGCCCTGCACCCGGAAACGGTCCGGCGGCTCACTTGCGACGGCGCGCTCGTCAGCATGCTGGAAAACGCGCGAGGGGAGGTCCTGAACGTCGGCCGCAAGACGCGCGTGATCCCCTGGGCCGTGCGCCGCGCGCTGAAGGCCCGGGACGGGCATTGCCAATACCCGGGGTGTGGACAGTCACGCTATGTGGATGGGCACCACATCGTTCACTGGGCCCACGGTGGCGAGACCAGGCTCGACAACCTGGTGCTGCTCTGCCGCAGGCACCACCGGCTCGTGCACGAGCTTGGCTGCAAGGTCACTCGAACGGCGGACGGTTTCCGGTTCGGACCACCACCCTGACAGGTCGGGTCACGTTCTATTCCTATCCGCGCACGTGCTGATCCAGGAACGCCCTCACCGCCTCGGTGGTTGCCGGAATGCGCGTCTTGCGCACCGGCAGGTCAGCCAGCGCGTCCAGCGTCGGGTGGTGCGCGACGTCGCGGCCGATGGCCTCGTTCACCGACTCCGGGAACTTCGCAGGGTGTGCGGTCGCGGCGCAGATCTGCACGCCCGGCACGCGGAAGCGCTCGGCGGCGGCAAGGCCCACGGCGGTGTGCGGATCCACCACGTAACCGTTCTTCTCGTAGACGCGGCGAATGGTGTGCCGGACCTCGGCCTCGCTGACGGCGGTGGCCAGAAAATCGTCCGTGTCGGGTCGGCCACCCACCGAGGCGCAGCCGGTCTCGGCGAATGACTCCATGAACGCGCGCAGACGCTCTGCGTCCTCGTCGAAGTAGTAGTACAGGTAGCGTTCGAAGTTGCTCGCCACCTGGATGTCCATCGCCGGGCTCGTGGTGTGGTGCACCGTGCCCCGCCGATACTCACCGGTTTCGAAGAAGCGCGCCAGGATGTCGTTGTCGTTGGTGGCGATCACCAGCTTGTCGATGGGAAAACCCATCCGCTTGGCCAGATATCCGGCGAACACGTTTCCGAAGTTGCCTGTCGGCACGCAGAAGGAGACCCGTTCGGTGCGCGCGAACCTCAGGCTGGCATAGCCGTAGTAAACGATCTGCGCCAGCACCCGGGCCCAGTTCACCGAGTTGACCGCACCGAGCGAGAGTGTCGACTTCGCGCCCGCATCCGCAAAGAGGCCCTTCATCAGCGACTGACAGTCGTCGAAGCTGCCTTCCACGGCCAGGCAGTGCACGTTCTCGTCCGGGATGGTGGTCATCTGCCGTTCCTGCAGCGGGCTCACCCGGCCCTCGGGAAACATGATGAACACGTCCACCGACGGCAGCCCACGCACCCCGGCGATGGCCGCGCTGCCCGTATCGCCGCTGGTGGCGCCGAGGATGTTCAGATGCGCGTGCCGCTCTTCCAGAATGTACTCGAACAGCTGTCCGAGCAGCTGCAGCGCCACGTCCTTGAAAGCGAGCGTCGGGCCGTGGAAAAGCTCCATGACCTCCACGTCGTGATTGCCGGCGAGGCCCTTCAGCGACCTGAACGGCACCACCTCCGGGTGGTCGAAGCTGGCGTAGGCGCGCTCGATGAGATGGTCGAGGATCTCTGGAGGAATGTCGTCCACGTAGAGGGCAATCAGCCGCTGGGCGAAGGGCACGAACGGGAGGTCCCGGAAGGTGTCCAGCTCGGCCGCCACCGACGGGATCTCCTGCGGTATCAGCAGCCCGCCGTCCGGCGCCATGCCCGTGATCACGGCGTCCTTGAAGGCCATGGGCTCGGTGCGGCCGCGGGTGCTGATGTACCTCATGATCACGCTCGGTTCCGGGAAGCGCACATT
>JASFLG010000473.1:0-3904 GCA_050118205.1 Pseudomonadales bacterium | reverse complement strand
CGGTGCTCGGCTGGGCCATGATTCCGGATACGGTGGACTACGCCCAGTGGAAGCTCGGCCTGCGCGCGGATGGCGCCATCTTCTCGTTTGCGAGCTTCTTCCAGAAGCTGGCGAAAGCGGTGGGTGGTGCCGGGGTGGCCGGCGCGCTGGCCGTGGCCGGCTATGTGGCCAACGTGCCGCAGACGGCGGTCTCGCTCACCGCCATTCACAACCTGATGACTCTGGCGCCCGCCGGCATCATGGCGCTCATGATCATCGCGGCGTCGTTCTATCGGCTGAACGAGACTGCCCACAGGGCCATCATTGCAGACCTCGCCGTTCGCCCCTGACCCTGACAGCACCGAATTCTCGTAGTCGGCTTCTGCATCCACCGTGTGTCGATGTTGATCGGGTCGGATCAACGCCAGGTGTGTGGTGCCAATGGGCCACTTGAGCAGGCGCGATCAGCAGATCCACCCAGCCACAGATGAGGTGGACGCACGAATATGCTGCGAGTGAACACGCACCGATTTGCTCGAGGACGCAGAAGCGGGGCCTTCGGGGTGTGTGTTGACGGGTGGCTTGGCGGCCAGGGATGGCCGCCACGCCAGCGCCCATGGATGGGGGCCCGAAGCAACGCTTCGGGCCTAGCGTGCCCGGCAATACGCACCCCGAAGGCCCCGATTCGGCAGCAACAGAACAAACGATCCGCAAATCGCGCAATCAGTGGATTTCGGCCGCGTCGCCCCATGCTTTGCGCAGTCGCGCGATGTTGAATCCGGGTTCGCGGGCAGCGCTGAGGATGACCTGCTCCCGGCGGCTGATGCTGGCCGCTACCTGGGGTATCTGATCCGCCACCTCCCAGGGAATCACCACCGCACCATGCTGGTCCGCATGGATCAGATCGCCGCTCTCGACGTGCATGCCAGCCACGGTAACGGGCTGACCGACATCCACCGGGTGCACGAAGGCGTGCGAGGGCCCGACCCGTCCGGCGAGCATCTGAAAGCCCTCGGCGATGTCGGGCAGGTCGCGAACGCTGCCGTCCGTGATCACGCCGAGACACCCAAGCCCCTTGTGCACCATGCTGTTCACCTCACCCCACCAGGCGCCGTAGCCACGCTGATCGCCGTCCAGATCCTGAACGACCATGATGGCGGGTTTGGGGCCCTCGTCCACGTAGGCGTAGTACGCCTCCTGCATGGCGCGTGCCTCGGTTCCCTTCAGGCTGCTCGGGTGCCGGGCGCGGATGCGCGCCGTGCGCGCGACGCCGACCATGGGCGGAAGCGCCGGGCGGGTGCAGACGAGCGGCTGCACGGTGTAGCCGTATCCGCGGCGTTCGGCCGCCACCAGCTCGAGTGCGTTGCACACGGTGGGCGTATCGAGCTTCGTGAGCGCCGCGCGGAGCGCTTCGTCGAGCTCCGGGCGTTGTCCTTCGGTATCGGTCACGATTTGAGTACCTCGTCGAGTTTCATCCTGATGATCGCTTCGCCGTCCTGACGGATCCAATCGAGACAGAGCGCCTTGATGGCCATGGCGACGGCCACGGGCTCATCGAAGGTCAGATGGTGGTACGTGCCCGGGATCTTGAAGATCGGCAGCTTGCCGTCGGTGATCCTGGCCATGTAGTCGGCATAGAACGCCCCTTCGTCGTCGCTTTCCTCGCCGAGAATGACCGCCGAACGACAGGGCAGCGCGGCGAACTTGTCGCGCTGGTCGACGCCCATCTCCAGGTGATCGAAGAGCCCCGGATCGAACTTCCAGGTCCACCCGCCTTCCACCTCGCGCAGACTCTTTCCGGCGATGTAGTCGCGCACGGCCGGATGCTTCACCGGTTGCTCCGGCACGTAGCGGAAGCGCCCGAGTGCCGTCGCTCTGTCCTCGTAGACCCGGGTGCCGCGGTTCGGCTTGACGCCTTCGCGCTCGGCGCGCAGCCCCCACTCGACGTACTGCTCGGGGGGTGCCACGGTGAAGTCGAGAAAGACGATGCCGCCGAGTGTTTCGCCGTGGTAGTGGCCGGTCTCGAGCACGGTGAAGCCGCCGAAGCTGTGCCCGGCGACGAACGGCCGCTCGCCGAGTCCGGCTGCCTCGCAGACGGCGATCACCTCATCGGCCAGCACCTTGCCGCTGTAGCGCTCGCGCCAGCCGGAGTCGCCGTTGCCGGAGGAGTCGAGGGCCACCACGCGGAACTGGTCGGCCAGAAACGGGGCGACGAAACGCCACCACTCGAGGTGCGCATTGCTGCCGTGAACCAGCGCAATGCCCGGCCGGCCGGCTTCGCCCCAGGCCTCAAAGTGGATGTTCACGCCATCCACCATCACGTCGTCAGGCTCGGACGGCGTGGCCAGGGCGCGGTCGAACCAGAACGGAGCTTCGGTCATGGGCTCTATGCTCGTGAAAATGCGAAGCGGGCGAGAATATCACACGCGTTTACGCACATGGGGTCAGCGCACGCGCAGCCGACGTCGGTAGCGTTGAAAGGTATCCGAGGCCGCGAAGTCCGGGTAGTCGTTGCTGATCCCGGCCAGCAGCTTCAGCCCCGTCTCGCCATCCCGCAGGAGCTCGATGCACACGCGTGCGCGCCGGAAGGCGGCATCGGGAATGAGCGGACTGCCCGGATAGGCAACCTCAAAATCCGCGAGCACCTGATTGACCAGCCCCACGTCCTCCCGGCCGGCGGAACGGGTCAACGAGAGCAGGGTGGCATCGCGCTGGGGACGGAAGCGCTCGTCCCTGCTCAGGCACTCCTTCAGCAGCATCCAGGCCTTGCGGGTCTCGCCGCGGTCGACGAGCCGCTCGAGATAGCGCACGGCATGTTGGAGGGTCAGCCGATCGTCGCGGAACTCGAGCAGCCGTTCGTGCATGAACGGATCCAGGTTGGCGGGATCCGCGGCGACATACGACTCGATCTTCGCCATGGCCGTACCGAAACTGCCTGCCTTCACGTGCATCTGGATGTCGTGGAACAGCCTGTCGAGCGCAAGTTGCTCGGCGGCAAGGGACTCCGCCAGCATCTGCTCGGGGCTTCGTCTGGTGTGCAGGTCAAGCGCTCGCCGTCTGCCGTAGAGCAGCAGCCCGAGGCCGGTGTTGGCAAACAGAAAAGCGAACGCGCTCAGCACCAGGTTCACCAGGCTGGGCGCGTAGAGCAGGGTGTAGTGCAGGTAGCCGACCGACCCGGACGCCAGCAGGGCGGCCAGCGGATAGAAGACGTTGAGCCCGCCCACGAGGCGCGCGAACGTGCGCGGAAGAAAGCCGGCGAGCAACCGGTCGTCGAGCAGAATACCGAGCCAGAGCAGGGGGAACAGGAGGGCCGGCAGGAGGAGCCAGGGGGACAGCCCGGGGCCCGTGCCGTACAGGATCGCGAACACGACCAGGTGCGCCAGGCTGAGCTTTACGGCCAGACCCTGCTGAAACGGGTTCACGTCGGTCTCGCGGTCGATGGGTTCGTCGACGAGACCGCTCGCCGCGTGGGTGAAGAGCTTCTCGGCGTACAGCGACAGGCCACCGATCACCGTGTACCAGACCGGTGCTCCCAGGGTGACGACCATCACGCCGACCCAGAAGTCCATCGCAGCCCAGGCGGTGAAGGCAAACCCGACCAGGACATACGCGCCCACCAGAAAGAGGCCCGTCACCCTGAAGGGCCAGCGGAGGGTTTGCCAGTGCATGGCAACAGTGTAATTGTGGGTGCATGGTCGAGCTAGACGGTTCCGGGGGGCGCGCGGACGGGCGGAGCGGCACTGCCGTCACGCTGGCGGAGCGCTTTCGCGAGTCGATTGCCCGCGCCGCCGACGCAATCGAAGCCGGTTCGGCGCTGCCGGAAGATCTGGTCGGCCAGATGAAGGCGGCGGGCGTGTTCCGGCAACTCATTCCCACGTCGCTCGGTGGGCTCGGCTGCGCGCTCCCCGACTTCGTTCGATCGCTC
>JASFLG010000472.1:0-3908 GCA_050118205.1 Pseudomonadales bacterium | reverse complement strand
CTACTTGAGACCTCGGACCTTCGGCATCCGGTCGTTCCACGCCTTGGGCGCCGCCTTGTAGCCGCGGCACTCGGCCAGGAACTTGGTTGCCTGACGCCAGGCCTTCTCGGCACCGAGGCGCTTGACGGAGAACTCCCGAACGTGTGATTTGCCGTTCGTCTGAACCTGCACACGGAAGGCGGGCGACGGCCGGCGCACCAGGTTGATGCCGCGAACGCCCGTGGAATGTTTCCTGTCCGTGGCCGCGTCGCGAACCCGCTGCTGACGCGCCTTCTCCTGAGCTTCCGCCCACTGCTTGTCCAGCGCTCTGGCCTCGCGGCGTACGGCCGCCTGTTTGGTCTTGTTGAGCCCGATCAGGCTGAAGTACTGCTGCTCGAGCTTTCCGTCGATGCTCCGGGCGACCCGAAGCAGCTGTCCGTTGTTCAGTTCGTAGACTGCCACTAATGACTCCTGTCGTTATCGGTTCAATCCGTCGATTACAGTGCGGCTTCGAGCTCCGGCAGCGCGGAGAAAAGGTCCGCAACGAGACCATAGTCAGCGACCTGGAAGATGGGTGCGTCCTCGTCCTTGTTGATCGCCACGATCACCTTGCTGTCCTTCATCCCCGCCAGATGCTGAATGGCACCGGAGATGCCCACCGCAATGTACAGATCCGGAGCGACTATCTTACCCGTTTGTCCCACCTGCATGTCATTAGGAACGAATCCGGCGTCCACCGCAGCCCGGGAAGCGCCGATGGCGGCGCCCAGCTTGTCCGCAATGCCTTCGAGCAGCTTGAAGTTCTCGCCGCTGCCCATGCCGCGACCGCCGGAGATGACGATGCTTGCGGCGGTGAGCTCGGGCCGCTCGGACTGGGCAATCTCCTCACCAACGAACTCGGAGGTGCCCGCATCGTGCACGCTCGAGACGGCTTCCACGCTCGCCGAACCGCCTTCCGCCGGCACCGGATCGAACGCGGTGCCGCGCACCGAGATCACCTTGATCTTGTCGTCGGATTTCACCGTTGCGATGGCGTTGCCCGCATAGATCGGACGCTTGAACGTGTCCGGGCTCACCACTTCCTGAATGTCGGAGATCTGCGCCACATCCAGCAGAGCCGCCACCCGCGGCAGGAAGTTCCTGCCGATCGTGGAGTGCGACGTCAGCACGTGGCTGTAGTTGGCACCCAGCTCGGCGACCAGCGGCGCCAGATTCTCGGCAAGCTGGTGACCGTACGCGGCGTTGTCTGCACACAGCACCTTCGCCACACCCGGGATCTTCGCGGCGGCCTCGGCGACGGCCCCACAGCCCTCGCCCGCTACCAGCACGTCGATGTCACCACCGATGGCCTGGGCAGCGGCTACGGTCACCAGCGTGGCGGGCTTCAGCTCCGCATTGTCGTGATCGGCTACAACCAGGATACTCATCAAATCACCTTCGCTTCGTTCTTCAGTTTTTCCACGAGCTCCGCAACGCTCTCCACCTTGATGCCGGCGGCGCGCTCGGCCGGCGGCTCAACCGCAACGATCTCCACATGCGGCGTGAGGTCCACGCCGAGATCGTCCGGGGTGACCACGTCCAGCGGCTTCTTCTTCGCCTTCATGATGTTCGGCAGCGACGCGTAGCGCGGCTCGTTCAGGCGCAGATCGGTGGTGACCACCGCCGGCAGGTTCAGGCGCACGGTCTGCAGACCACCATCCACCTCTCTCGTGACCTCGATCTTGCCGTCGGCGACCTTGACCTCGGAGGCGAACGTACCCTGCGGCATCCCGGTGAGCGCCGCGAACATCTGACCCGTCTGGCTGTTGTCCCCATCGATGGACTGCTTGCCGAAGATCACCAGCTCCGCCCCTTCCTTCTCCTGCAGCGCCTTGAGCGCCTTGGCGATGCCCAGCGGCTGCGCGGCCACGTCGGTCTCGATCAGCACGGCCCGATCGGCGCCGAGCGCGAGACAGGTCCTGAGCTGTTCCTGGCTGGCAGACGTGCCGACGGTGACGGCCACGACCTCGGTCGCCGTACCGGCTTCCTTCAGGCGCACGGCTTCCTCGATGGCGATTTCACAGAAGGGATTAACAGACATTTTCACGTTGCTGAGGTCGACGCCGGATTTGTCCGGTTTCACCCGGATCTTGACGTTGTAGTCGACAACACGTTTTACCGGAACCAGTACTTTCATGAAGTCTCCGATGGTTGGACTGACCGTACCGGCCAGAAAACAAGTGGATTAGGGCCGAAAAAGGCGGCGTATTCTCCCTTGACCCCCCGTGAGGGTCAAGGGTGCTGCCGCCCGTGGGGCCGCCGGAGCCGCGCAGGGCCGGCCCTGGAACGGCCCCGAGATGGGCGGGCGCCGGCGCTATCCTCTATAATCCGCCGCTCACCCGAATCGCACGAGCATAAGGACTGGAGAGCCCAAGTGTCGGAAGAGAGCGCAGCAGAAAGAGAATCCATGGAATTCGACGTGGTGATCGTCGGCGGGGGTCCCGCCGGTCTCGCCGCCGCCTGTCGGCTCATGCAGATCGGCGAGGCCACGGGCCGGGAAATCTCCGTCTGCCTGGTCGAGAAGGGCTCGGAGATCGGCGCGCACATCCTCTCCGGCGCGGTGGTGGAGCCGCGGGCGCTGAACGAGCTCTTCCCCGACTGGAAGAACATGGGCGCACCCCTCAACAACCCGGTGACCGTGGACGAGGTCTACTACCTGCCGAACGGCACCAACCGCATACGGATGCCGTCCATGGCGGTACCCAAGGCCACGCACAACCACGGCAACTACGCCACCAGCCTCGGCAATCTCTGTCGCTGGCTCGGCGAGCAGGCCGAGAACATGGGCGTGAACGTATTCCCCGGCTTTGCCGCCGCCGAGATCCTGTACGACGGCGACGGTGCAATCTGTGGCATCGCCACCGGCGACATGGGCATCTCACGGGAAGGCGAGAAGAAAGCCACCTATGCGCCCGGCTACGAGCTGCGCGCGAAGTACACGCTCTTTGCCGAAGGCTGCCGGGGCCACCTGGGCAAGCAGCTGATCAGCAAGTACAACCTGGCGAGCCAGTCGGGTACCCAGCACTACGCCATCGGCTTCAAGGAGCTCTGGGACGTTGACCCCGAAAAGCACGTGCCGGGCAAGGTGGTGCACACCATGGGCTGGCCCGGCAATCACTTCGGCGGGCTGTTCACCGGCTCTTATCTCTATCACCTGGAAAACAACCAGGTCTCCGTCGGGCTGATCGTGGATCTTTCCTACGCGAATCCGCACGTGAGCCCGTTCGACGAGTTCCAGCGCTTCAAGCACCACCCGCTGATCAGCGAGGCCCTGGAGGGCGGCACCCGGGTGAGCTATGGCGCCCGGGCTATCGTCAAGGGGGGGCTCGCGGCGCTGCCCGAGCTCGCGGTGCCGGGCGGCCTGCTGCTCGGCGACAATGCGGGCTTTCTCAACATGACCAAGATCAAAGGCACCCACACCGCCATGAAATCGGGGATGCTGGCCGCGGAGGCGGTCGCCGAGGCGCTGGCGGGCGGATCTGCCGGGGGCGAGACGCTGCACGGCTTCCAGGAGAAGTTCGAGCACTCCTGGCTCTTCGATGAGCTCAACACGGCCAGGAATTCCCAGCAGGCAATCCACAAGTTCGGCACCCTGCCCGGTTCCGCCTTCATCTTCGTGGACCAGCTCACCGGCGGGAAGCTGCCCTTCACCCTGAAGGATCCGACGCCGGACTACGCCACCCTGAAGCTCGCGTCGGAATCGAAGAAGATCGACTACCCGAAGCCGGACGGCAAGCTCAGCTTCGACAAGCTGTCCAGCGTGTTCCTCTCCAACACGAACCACGAGGAGGACCAGCCCTGTCACCTGGTGCTGGTGGATCCCGCCATCCCGATCCGCGAGAACCTGCCCAAGTACGACGAGCCGGCCCAGCGGTACTGCCCCGCCGGCG
>JASFLG010000471.1:0-3928 GCA_050118205.1 Pseudomonadales bacterium | reverse complement strand
CTGCCCGGCGAGTCACTCTTTCCGGTCTGGCTGAAGGGCGTGCATGGGTACTTCCGGGACGAGTACCCGGCCAACTACCCTCAGATGAATCTGGTCGAGGCCCGCCGTCATCTCGAGCTCGCCAGGAAGGAGCTCGGGGTGAAGGAGATTCCGCCGCTGGTGCTGCTTTCCGGGGACAACCCGGTATCGAACATTCAGGCGGAGTACTACCAGCAGGTGTTCCGCAGGAACCTGGGTCTGACCCTCAAGATCGACAAGCAGATCTTCAAGCAACGCCTGGCGAAGATGCTCTCCGGCGACTTCGACCTGGTGCTCGCGGGGTGGGGCCCCGACTATGACGACCCGCTCACCTTCGGCGATCTGTTCGCCTCCTGGAACCTGAACAATCGCGGACGCTACGACAACCCGGAGCTCGACAGGTGGGTACGGGTCGCCCAGAACGAGCAGGACGTCAAGACGCGCATGGATGCCTTCGGCGAGATCCAGCGCATCATCGTCGAGGATGCGGTGATCCTGCCCAACTACGAGCGCGGCGTGACCTACGTGACCAACCCGCGCATGCAGGGCATGGTGCGCCGCGCCGTCGGACCCGATCCCGACTTCACCAACGCCTGGATCGCGGAGTAGCCCGCCCCGCATGCTGCTGTACACGCTGAAACGGCTCCTTCAGGGCGTGATCACGGTCTGGTTCATCGCCACCGCCACCTTCTTCGCCATGCACAATGTGCCCGGTGATCCGCTGCTCAACGACAAGAACGTCACCGCGGAAATCCGTGCGAACCTGGAAGCCAAGTACGGTCTCGACAAGCCGCTGATGAGCCAGTACTTCATCTACATGGGCAACCTGGCCCACGGCGATTTCGGTATCTCGTTCACCCAGAAGAACCGCCAGGTCAACGACATCATCGAGCAGCACTTCCCGGTGTCCGCCATCCTGGGGATTCTCGCCGTGGTGTTCGCCGGTCTCGGCGGCGTGCTCTGGGGTGCCCTGACGGCGCTCTACCGCAACCGCCTGCCGGACGTGATCATCATGTTTCTGGTGATCCTCGGCATCTCCGTGCCGAGCTTCGTGGTGGCGGCGCTCGCCCAGCTCACGCTGGTGAACGTCAACGACCTGCTCGGCTTCTCCGTGCTGCCCATTGCGGGCTGGGGCGGCATCGAGCACATGCTGGTGCCGTCCATGGTGCTCGGTCTCGGCACCATGGCGTATCTCACACGGCTCATGCGCTCGTCCATGCTCGAGATCGTGAACTCGGACTACATCCGCACCGCAAAGGCCAAAGGCCTGCCGCCAACGAAGATCTTCACCAGCCACCAGCTCCGAAACGCCGTCCTGCCGGTGATCACCGTGCTCGGACCATCCATCGCGGCGATCACCACCGGCGGCTTCGTGGTGGAGCTGGTGTTCGCCATCCCCGGCCTCGGCCGTTACTTCGTGCAGGCAGTGCAGCAGCTCGACTACACGGTGATCATGGGCACCACCGTCTTCTACGGCGCGTTTCTGGTGTTCATGGTGATCGTGGTCGACCTGCTCTACGGCTGGATCGACCCCAGGGTGAGGCTCGAGTAGGCATGGCGGAGATCGAGCTCACTCGGGCGGACTTCGCGCCGCTCTCCACCGAGCAGGAGATCCAGCACATCTCCCGGCCTTCCCTGTCCTACTGGCAGGATGCGTGGATCCGTCTCAAAGGCAACACCCGGGCCATCTTTTCCCTGTATATCGTGATCGGCCTGCTGGCATTCACCGTGGTCGGCCCGTTCCTGTGGACCGTGGATCCTGCCGCGCAGGACGTGGACCAGATCAGCCTGCCGCCCATGACCGATCGCGAGGCACGGGTGGTGCCGCCCTACGCACCCTGGGATGGAAGCTCGGTGATGCCGATCCGCGAAGGTCTACGGCTGGCCGACGAGCCTACCAGCGAGGCGGTGCGCCTGGTCTGGGACCCGGTCCCCGGGGCGGCCAGCTATTCCGTGTACCGCAGCCGTTACCCCACCGGCGACGACCGGGCACTGGGCCTGCCGCTCATGGATCTGCGTGGCCACACGGCCACGGCCTTCGAGGACCGGCTCGACCTCGCCCCCCGCACCTACTACTACTCGGTGCTCGCCTACGACGCCGCGGGCAACGAGCTCGACTTCCAGACCCTGGACGTTCAGGTCGCCCGGGTGATCACCGTCGAGGCGGCGCTCGAACGGGGGCTCATCACTTCTGCCGACGACGTCCAGATCGGCGATGTGCTGCACATGCCCCTGCACCCGCTCGGCACCGACTATCTGGGCCGCGACATGCTCTCCCGGCTCATGCACGGCGCCCGGGTGTCGCTGTTCATCGGCATCGCGGCACCCCTGCTCTACGTGCTATTCGGCGTGGTCTACGGCAGCACGGCGGGCTTCATCGGCGGCCGGCTGGACCAGCTGCTCATGCGCTTCGCGGACTTCGTGGTGGCGCTGCCGTTCCTGCTGTTCATGATCCTGTTCAAGATCGCCTTCGGCATCGGTCCCGGCGAGTCCGGTATCCTGCCCATGCTGGTGGCCCTGGTCCTGCTCTCCTGGCCGGCCACCTCGCGTCTGGTGCGTGGCCAGATCCTGCAGATCCGGGAAGAAGGCTACATCAGCGCGAGCCGGCTGCTCGGTGCGAAGAACGGCTATCTGGTGCTGCGTCACATGATTCCCAACACCATGGGGGTGATCCTGGTCACCCTCACGTTTGCCGTGCCGAGCGCCATCTTCACCGAGGCGTTCCTGTCCTTCATCGGCATGGGGGTAGCACCGCCGACACCCTCCTGGGGCAGCATGTGCAACGAGGGCATCAAGACCATGCTCACCACACCACACGAGCTCATCTTTCCCGCGCTCGCCATCAGCATCACGGTGCTCGCCTTCAACCTGCTCGGCGACGGGCTGCGCGATGCGCTGGATGCGCGGATGAGGTCGACGGAGTGAGCGCTGGCATGGCAGCCGACACCGATGCGGCACCACGCCTGCTGGAAGTGGAGAACCTCGCCGTGGAGTTCGATACCTACGGCGGCGTGGTGAAGGCCGTGCGCGGCATCAGCTTCGGCGTGGAGACCGGCGAGACGCTGGCCATCGTGGGCGAATCCGGCTGCGGCAAGTCGGTCTCGGTGCAGAGCATCATGGGTCTCACCCCCATGCCGCCGGGACGCATCACCAGCGGCCGTGCGCTCCTCCGGGGCACGAACATCCTGGGTCGTACCACGATCGGAGGAAAGGACATCCGCGGCCGGGAGATCGGCATGATCTTCCAGGACCCGATGACGTCGCTCAACCCGACCATGAGCATCGGCGCCCAGATCGCCGAGCCGCTGGAGGTGCACCGGGGTTACTCGAAGAAGCGCGCCATGGCCCGGGCCGTCGAGCTCCTGGAGATGAGCCGGATCCCCGAGGCCGCCCGCCGGGCAAGGCAGTATCCCTTCGAGTTCTCCGGCGGCATGCTGCAGCGCGCCATGATCGCCATGGCCATCGCCTGCGAGCCGGCCCTGCTCATCGCCGATGAGCCCACCACCGCACTCGACGTGACCATCCAGGCCCAGATTCTCGACCTGATGAAGGACCTCCAGCGGGAGACCGGCATGGCCATCGTGCTCATCACGCACGATCTGGCGGTTGTGGCCCGCATGGCGGATCGGGTGGCGGTGATGTATGCCGGCCAGATCGTCGAGCGCGGCACGGTGGACGACCTCTTCTACCGCTCCGCACACCCCTACACCCTGGGGCTGAAGGCCGCCATGCCGAGCAACGATCCGACGGCCGAGCACCGGCTGACCCCCATCGACGGCAGCCCGCCGGATCTCTTTCACCCGCCGCCGGGTTGCGCGTACTTCGCGCGCTGCCCCTATGCCATGCGCGTCTGCGAGCAGAACGATCCGCCGGAGTTCGTCCTGGACGAGACCGCGGAAGACGCACACGT
>JASFLG010000470.1:0-3938 GCA_050118205.1 Pseudomonadales bacterium | reverse complement strand
ACACCCTCGCCACGGGGACTGGTATCCGGCGCCACCACCACCATGCCGAGCTCTGCGGCCACCCGCTGGGCACCGGCCTTCACGGTGAAGTTTTCCTCGGTGCAGGTGAGGCCAGAGAGCCAGTAGAGCACGGGAAACCGTCCGGTCCCGGGCGGTACGAAGACGCTGAACGTCATCGGCGTGCCCGTGGCCGCGGCATCGTGCCGGTAGATGCCCTGGATACCGGCGAACGCACGGTTCTCGCTGACCGTTTCCATTCCTAGCCCGCTGAAACCGCTCGTGCGATTTCTCCCCAGCGTGGCAGATGGTCCGGGTTCTTCTGAATGTCCTCGCTGGCGAGGTACGTCACCACGCGGCTCGCGATGCCGCGGTAGCGGTCGAGCAGCGCGTCCGCCATGTCGTCCCAGCGGGCAACCAGCGCGAAGTGCTCGAGCATCTCGTCGTTGATCGCGTCGGCCATTCCCTTCACGTCACCGGCCTTCATCAGCGCGCCCAGCCTGGCCGTGGTGCCTTCGAACCCGAGGTCGTCGAACTGAAACGCGTAGTTGGGGGTGGAGCCGTAGAACGCGATCTGCGTTCTGGCGCGCGTCGTCATGGCGGCCCGTTCCTCCGGTGTGTCGCCGGGGATCGCGAATACCGGCACGATCAGGTCGATCTCGTCGGCGTTGCGCCCGGCCCTGCTCGCGCCCGCCGCCACCTCGGGCAGGAGGCGGTTGTTGATGTAAGGCATGGAGTGCATCGGGTGGACGTGCACCCCGTCGGCGAGTTCGCCGGCGACCCGGCACATGAATGGTCCCACGGCGGAGATATCGATCTTCACATCTTCATAGTCGTGCCTCGGCGGGGACCACTGGGCCGGCAGCAGCGACAATCGGTAGTAGGGGCCCTCGTAATCGAGCTTCTCTTCCCGGCGGAAGGCGCGTATGCAGGCGCGAAACGCACCCACGTAGTCACGCATCTGTGGCGCCGGTTTGTCCCACTTGGCGCCGTACCGGCGTTCGATGTGACCGCGCACCTGGGAACCCAGGCCGAGCCGGAAGCGGCCCGCCGTGTTCTGGGCGAGCTCCCAGGCGATCTGTGCCGAGATCATGGGGCTGCGCGGAAACGCCACCGCGATTCCGGTGCTGAACTCGAGCCGGGGTGCGGCGGTGGCGGCGGCGGCGATCATCATCCACGGTACCTGACCGGCCTCGGTGAACAGCATGCCCGAGAAACCGGCATCCTCCAGCGAGCGCGCAAGCGCAGCGGTCTGAGCCCAGGTGGCCGCACCGGCCATCAGATCAAATCGCATGACAACTTCCCCTTATTTTTCGTGTCTGACGGATCATACCCGGTCCCGGGGGGCGTGCGGGCCAGGCGGCGTTTGCGAGAAGGTTATAACGCATTTTAATTTTGCCGGGTCCGTTATATTCTTGCTTTCCGCCGAAGGGGGGAGCCGGCCCGGGTCGGCCGGCGGGTGAACAGAGAGATGGCATAGAGAGACGAAAGGGGGGACGCGGATGATCACACTGCCGCATCACTGCGAGTTTCTGTCGGACAGGTGGCTCGACGAGGCGGGCGGATTCCTGAGCGCGGAGGCCGAGCGGCGGGGGGAGAGGCTCGAGCCGTTCGCGATCACCGAGACGTTCCGCGATGCCCCTCCCCACCTCAACTTTCCGGGCAACGTGGCGCGCTGGAGTGCCCGCTACGACGGGCAGACCGTCAGCGTTTCCCGGGAGCCGGTCGAAGATCCCGACGTGACCGTCGAAGGCGACTATCAGGCGGCCCTCACGCTGGCACAGACCGTGGGCGCGCTGGCGCCCGGCGTGATGGATGCGGCCGCGCGCGAGGTGGCTCACATCTTCGGCGCCGATGCGGTACGGGTCCGGGGCTCGGTGAGCGGCGTCGCTGGCGAGGTGCTTGCGCTGCTGCACGATCACATGGGGCGCATGACGGTGGAGAATCCGGATCTTGCCCATCGCGCCGCACGCCTCGGCATCAGCGCCAAGGTTCGCGAGGTGGAGGAGCAGGGCTACACCGTCATCGAACGGGCCATTACCCCCGAGTTCGCCGACCAGATGCGCGCCGCCACTTTGCGGGCCCTGTTGCCGCACCACACCTTCAGCCTGCAGTGGATGCTCTACCACGGCACGGAGTTCGAACGCATCGCGCAGAACCCGCAGCTCATGACGCTGATCGACGCTTCCCTCGGCCGGGGTGCGGTCATCGCGTCGCTGAGCTCGATCCGTCGCGGACCGGGACCGGGTCAGATTCCCATCCATACCGACTACTCCATGGTGCCGGAGCCGTACCCGGAGTTCGCGCTGACCGGCGTCGGTGTGTGGGCCTTCGAGGACTGGACGGTGGCATCCGGCCCGACCTGGATCGTGCCCGGCTCGCACAGGGAACGGCGCGGCCCTAAGAAAGGCGAGGGGATGGATCGCGGCATTCCGATCGAGATGCCGAAAGGGTCCGTGGTGTACTTCACCAACGGGGTCTGGCACTGGCAGGGTGACCGCACCGAGCCAGGCGAGCGGGTGACGCTGCATTCCCATTTCAACCGGGGCATCCTCCGCGGGCTGGAGCCGAAGAAGGTGGACGTGCAGATGATGCATCGCAATCCCCCGCGGCTCGGCGAGATGCTCGGCGAGGACGACTGGTTCGATAAGCTCGGTCCGCACGGCCGCGATCATCTGCGGGCCGGTTACATGATGCGGTTGCACGAATTCACGGAGCAACGCAAACGGACGCTTCTTGCGGAAGCGTCCTGACCAAGGAGAGGAGACTGATCCATGAGTGACCTGACGTACGTACCCCTGCTGAACTCCATCGCCGTCAACGAGGCGAAGGGAGAGATTCTGCTCAAGGCCTGGGCCGACAAGACCAGAGACGCCAAGCTCAAGTCTGCGCTCAATTTCGTGGCCATCCGCGAAGGCGAGCACGCCAAAGCGTTCACCAAACGGCTGTGCGAGCTGGGCTACGAGGTGGACGAAAAGAGTGCCTATCAGGTGTTCTCGGACTTCGATTCGCTGGTCGCCTGCGCCTGCTCGGACGCTACCGACGCGGAGAAAGTGGCCATGTTGACCGGCGGAAACGGTTCCGGCGGTGAGGAACGGGACCCGTTCCGTGGCTTCTTCAACGACACGAGCATCGATCCGGAGACGGGCGCGCTGCTCGGCCGCTACATCGCCGAGGAGCGGGACAGCGGCCGCCGGCTGCGTGCCGAGTACGACCGGGTCTGCGCCGGTGCCAACGGCACCGCTGCCGGTTCCGAGGTCGCCGAGCTCGCCGCCTGCGTGAACGAGCTCCGGGAAGACGTGGCGAAGCTGCGCAAGCAGATGAAGAAGCTCGCCTGATCATGTCGGATCTGATTCTCTATGACGTGGCGGACGGCGTCGGAACGCTGACCATCAACCGTCCCGAGAAGAAGAACGCCATGAACTACGCCATGCTCGGAGAGTTCACCGGGCAGGTGAGGGCAGCAGGTGAGGACCCGGCCATCCGGGTCCTCATCATCACCGGCGTGCCGGGTGCTTTCTGCGCCGGGACGGACCTCTCTGATCTGGCGGACACGCCGACGTCGGAACGAGGCTCTCGCGGAGGCGCCCAGAGGCGAGCTGACCGAGGCGAAGACGCTGCACGCTGGTGGCCGATCGTCGACTGTCCGAAGCCGGTGATCTGCGCCGTGGATGGTCCGGCAGTCGGCATGGGCGCCGAGTTCACTTCCCAGTGCGACATCCGCATTGCCACGCCGAATGCGCGGTTCGCCTGGAACTTCGTGCACCGGGGTCTGGTTCCGGACACCGGTGCCGGAACCTGGCTGCTGCCACGTCTGATCGGGCCCGCCAGGGCGCTCAAGCTGCTCTACACGGGCGAGTTCGTGAGCGCGGCGGCCGCTCTCGAGCTCGGCTACCTGCACGAGGTGGTGGAGCCGGCGGATCTGCTGCCGACGGCCAGAA